>JANXYB010000043.1 GCA_025350325.1 Acidobacteriaceae bacterium | reverse complement strand
GATCCGCTAGCGGAGGACAAAGAGAGACTGCTCCGTAGTGTTGGAGGGGTCGCAGACTCGAACTGCACGCATGTTGGCGGGACCCTGATGGCCAACCTTGGGGTGATCGCCGGCCTCACCAACCTCACCAACCATTGACCGATATTTGGCGATCTGGCCGGTCCGGTAGCCGCTGCCATCCTTGGACAGAACAAGGACGGCACCTACAACGTGCAGCATTGTTGGGTCACCGCAATGTTAGCCATCAGGGTCCCGCCAACATGCGTGCAGTTCGAGTCTGCGACCCTTCCAACACTACGGAGCAGTCTCTCTTTGTCCTCCGCGAACGGATCGTTCCAAGTCAAGACTCGATGTATCCTCTCGACAAGAGATTGCTTAGTGAGCTGTGAGAGACATTCCCAGCACTGAATGGGGCGGAATGTCAAAGGTAGCCTGTGATCCGCCTGCCGCAGGGACCATGGATGCCGGCCAACTGCCGATCTTCAAATTCGCGGAATTCAACGTGTACAAGGTCAATTGGGGCCGGAGCAAGCCGGCGTTGCTGACCTGCACCGTAACTGCTCCAAAGGAACTCGCCGTCGGGTTGATAAGCAGAATGCTGTTTGTGGTGGCCGTATAGAAAGCGGTGACGACCAGGCCCTGCGCCTTCGCTCCCGATGACAAAGTAATGGACTTTGCCATAAATCCGCCATCCATGAGATCCAAGTAGCCCGGGGCTGAAATCAATTGATATGTATACCACTGGGGATACGGCGTCGCCGTGGCACTGCTGTCGGATCGTGCACAATTCATCGCAGCGTCAGCAATTCCGAGGAGACAAAACGAAGATGGATTGGAAGCAGCGGCATAGTAGACCATCCTGCGCGGCAATTGATTTGCTCCGCTGTAGGCCGAGTTGAGAATCTGCGCCACCGCCAGACTGTTGAACAACGGCGAGTAAGTCGGGCTGTTGCGGCAACAGTCTGGGTTGAATGACCAATCGTCGTTGTATTCGTCCAGGTAGATCGGTGTCATCGCTCCTAACGGAGTCTTGGCTGAGTGAACGGCGGCGAGCACTTGCAGATATTGAGCCTGTAGGCCAGAGGTCGAATTCAGGGTCATTGACAGCAGCGAAGGTGTTCCGCCAGCGCCATCCCACGTCATGCCTCGCTGAATCTCGGTAGGGCCGGCGAGATAAGTGTGATAGCTGAAAAAGTCCACAAAGGGCGCAGTGCGCGGGTCAGTCAACAAACTCGTCATCGCCACCCCGGCGGAGGCAGGCCCTCCAACCCTGATTGAAACCCCATCTGCCGTGGCTTGGGCCTTCATCAAGGGCGCGGCCGCGGCGTAGATGGCGAGATAGTCGTTTAACTTGTTGTTCGAACATAGGTTGGGACCATTGGGCTCGTTCCATATCTCGTAATCGAGCACAACTCCGGGAAATGCCTGGTCAAAGTGAGCGACATACGAGGCCGCCATCTGGCCCCATTTGACTAGATCCGAGGGCACGCTTGCCGCTGGATTGTTGGGGCAGAGAGCGGTTGAGGACCGGAGCCAGGGGGGAGTGAGATCGAACTCAAGTATGGGATGGACTCCCAACGCCTGGAGTGACTGGATAGTGGGGTCAATCTTGGTCCAGTCGGGTGTCATCGTTGCGTAAACATTTGGTATGTTGGCGTGCATTCGCGTTGACTTCAATCCGGCCTGTACTACCGCGCTTTGGTTCGTCGCATCAGAGAGGATTCCCCAATAAGGATCTCCTCCCAGATAATGCGCGCCTACCATGCTGTTCGCGATGGCCATTTGAGTTCCGGACCGAGAGCCAAAGTCAACCGTAATGGACGCCGGCACTGCAGTGGCAAGTCCTCCATTCCCGGATGCCGCAACAGTCTGTGGACTATTGATAGCGCTATCGGTAATTGTCAACAAGGCTACGCGCGTACCAATCGCTGTTGGCGTAAAGACCAGCGTGAGGGTGCATGATGCGTTGGCACCTAAGTGGGTCCCGCAGGTGTTGCTTGAGATTTTGAAATCTTTAGGATCGGTGCTGGTCATAGCGATGCTGCCGATACTAATCGCCTGGGAACCTTTGTTTGTGAGTGTGGTGGACTTTGGCGCTCCCGTCATTCCGACCGACACACTAGCCCAATTGATACTCGATGGGCTCAGACTTAGGTTGCCGGCCGGCGCAATTCCGGTGCCCAAGAGGGCAACTGTCTGCGGATTGTTTTTTGCCGAGTCGATAAAGCTGAGAGCGGCAGAGCGCGTTCCGGTTGCAGCCGTTTTGAAGAGGATCGTCGCAGTACAACGTGAAAAGGCTGCCAGACTTGATCCACAGGTCGTGCTTGAGATTGCGAAATCCGCGGCGTTGACGCCGGCGATTGCTATGCTGCTCAGCGCAACTGAAGCCGACGTCCCATTGCTCAGCGTAGCTGACAATAATTTACCGCTTGAGCCTGAGTAGATGCTTCCAAACGTCAAGTTGATGGGAGTCGCAGCAACGGTACTTATTGAGGCCGTTCCGATCCCGGAAAGCACAACCCTCAGCGGACTGTTACTTGCGGAATCGATAAAACTCAACGTAGCTGTACGGGTGCCTGTAGACAGCGGCTTGAAGCGGATCGTCACTGTACAACTGGCATGGGCCCCGAGGCGCGATGCACAGGTTTTGCTTGAGATTAAGAAATCTGCGGAGTGGGTGCCTGTGATTGCCACGCTGCTGATGGCAATTGAGGCTGAGCCGCCATTGGTCAATCTTGCGGACTTGGACGCGCCCACAGTGCCAAGTGAAACAGCGGCCCAACTGACACTCGATGGACTCGCTGTTGCTGCAGCGAGGCACTTCGACCCCGAGATCGAACCTAGAATCAGAAGTGTTATCGGTATCAATGATTTGAGGATTAAGGTCTTTGCGGTAGAGGCGGCAGGCACACGAAATAACTGCGCAATAAGGCAATTCATGGGCGGTTCCTTCTTTACGAAGAACGAACGTCAGCACCTTAGCCCGAACTGTGATGTAGCGCCGTGATCCCCGATACGTTTGTGCGTGAACACGCGAGCAGGCGTGGTCGAGGCAGATGTCGGGCAGTTTGCGGGAGGAATTTCAGTTTTTCATCCGTGTCGATCTGGAGGGAACATCCTTTTCTCTACTTTTTGCCATCGGGGGATGCTGGGATGAGGACCAGTCGGCATGGGACGACATCGAGCATGATTTCGCCCCAGCCTGGCGTTCGAAGCCCAAGTGGGTTGCGTTTGCAGAACTTGAATCGGAAGTAAGAGAAGGACCCGCGAGTGCAAGGTCCTTCTTAAACACGGTCACAGTTGGGTCTCTACCTACTTCTTCTGGGTTAGCTGATTGATTACGCCGATGGCTTCCTGGTTAATCAGCGCTTTCACTACATCCTCTCCGTCACTCTTGGCCGTTGCCTGGTTGCTGTTGGCAAGGACGGGAGATGCATTTCCCAGCGCCACGAGCTTGTATGTCAATGTCCACTGATCCTTGGCCTTGACAAGGCCAGCCAAATTTCCGGCGGCTCCCACTGCGCTACCGGCCGCCACTCCAACCATGGCGCCACCGAGGCCCCCTGCCATCGGGATCATGCTCATCATGGGTGCCAGCGCACTGGCCTTTTTGAAGAAAGCTCCAGCTCCCGCTTTCTGCTTTTGGACGAAGGTGCTGTACAGCACATAGTCGCAGGCTTGCTGTTTGACTTCAGCTTCTACCTGCACAGGTATCCGGGCAGTGATCGATATAACGTCTACCAGGGGACCGCTTAGTTCGCTGACAATCAAAGCGCGAAGCGATTCCGGGACCTTTGCTCCTCCGGGTGAATTCTGCATCAACTGCGCATCGGGTGTGAGTACGCCGATGCGGACCATCCTATCCTTCTTGGTTGGCGAAGTGGCTGTCGCTGCGCTGCCGGCCTGAAGGGAAAGTGCCTGTTGGTCATTCCCGACTAAAATGCTCTTCGAAGACGATGCTGATGTGCCTTGGATGGGAGAACCGATCTGGGCCATTCTTACTAGCTGGTTGTCTGCGGCTGAGGAACTTGCCCGCAGGGCGGATGGCTGGGAAATCTGTGCCTGCTGCGGGCTGGCAGTTTGGCCCCCTTGCGCCACCGCCGTCATCAGCAAGGCTTGAACTCGGGCTGCTGCGGCCGGGTCCGAGCCCTGACTTGCCAGGTAGAGCGCGAGAGCCTGGTGCAGTTGTGCTTGTTGAGCATCTTGCGATGGTTGTGCGTTTACGCATGCGGTGAGCGCGAGCGTAACAGTCAGAATCACGCAGAGCTTCGCCTGCAATGAATTTCGTGTGTTCATGGGTAACTCCTCTATTCAGGTGAATTAGGGGGTGGTTTAGCCCGATGGATGGATAGAAGCCGAGTGCAAGCAACGCAACGACGCAGGCGACCTACTATGTTCCGGGCAAATCTTTGTCCCGCAACTTAAAGAACGGAAAGGGCTCGCGAATCCCTTTAATGAATTTTGAAGATTTTTATTTCCCGAGCCTGTGCTCCTGAGCCGGGATCAGAAAGGAAGAAAGCAAGGGTGTTCAGGGAGCAGAGGATTCTCGAGACAGACGTCCGCGGTTAAATGGCACTTGCCCCATGGCGACTTGTGGGGCAAGGGAACCGTCCGAACTTCACCATCAATACGCTAATTACCTCTAACAGCGGCCAATGATGTGCGAGCAATTGGAGGGAGCCGCGAAATTGATGTCCGCGCGGCACGGACTGCCTTCGAGCTTCGGTATTTCTGCGAAAGTTGCCTCATCCCAAACATCAGCCGCGCTTCTCATAGGAGGAAAAAGCTCGCCGAGCCCCAATTGCTCATCCCGATCGTAGCCATACAAAGGTTTGACGGGATCGACCGGAGGCGGCGGCGATTTCTTCCAGCGCTCGTTCATCAGCAGGTCTTTACGATCGGTGATGCCCAAAGCGGTACATAGAAATGCCTGTGCGTCCATTAAGGACATCTTCAACGGTTCAGCGCGCAAATGCAGATTCGCTGGATAGGGAGAGGAGGCAGGACCGCGCCATGTGCTTCCTTCTAAAAAAGGAGTTTTGCTTGCCGAGTCAGGACGATAGACGAGTATAAGATTCATCGGTAAAAACATCAGGTCAGGCCGCGGCGAGTATTTGCCGTCAGCAAAGAATGGAGCATCTGTCTGGGTTCGGCGTACGCAGCGCAGTCCGTGGACCTCGTCAGGGAATGGAACCTTGATGACCGTGCTCATCAGCGCTCGATTCGGTGTGGCGGTCGCCCTCAAGACTGGATGGCGGAGGTCATCGATAGCCGGCGCCGTCCTGCGGGGTACCAAACCTTTCAACTCAAAGGATGACACCTTCGGATCAAGCTCCGTCTCCTGCTTCCACCAGCCCGCACGGTATACGTGATCGGCCACGGTTGGTGCGTGAAGAATAAATCCCTCCTTGCAAACCTGGACGAACCACAGGCCATGGAGGCATACGTTTAACTGGCCGGTGAAAGCCTGATTATCCTTAGGAGTTTGGCGCTTACCCTCTTCCTCATGGTTGTCGGCGGCACCGAAGCCCCGACATCCGCTCAATGCGGCGAGAGCAGGTAAGGCGGCCATGCCTCTGAGCAAACCTCGCCGTGTTGTAGAGTCCATATAGATCCTCCTCCAATTGTTAGCACCTTCAGATTCTGCTGAAACTATCAAAGGCTGCCCAATAATGTGGGTGACTGGTGAGAGCATCACTTCTAATCTCTGCCGCTGCACTCTGCAGGGCTCGCGCTACCGTATCCGGCCCCTGCAAATGAGAATAAAAATCGGTCATAAAGACCCTGGTGACTGCGGAGTCAACGCTCCACCTGCTGGCTACAACATTAGCTACTCCGGAGCGAAGGAATGCGCTGGCCAAGTCTGCCGGATCGACGATCGCATCTTCGGTCTGGGCGGTCGAGCAAGCTGAAAGCACTGCCAGCCAACACTGCGACATGGGGATGTGTTCGATGGTGTCGGCATCAAGAAGAACCGCGTTCCGGGCACGATCTGACGTACCTGCACCCGTCAGGAGTAGTCCGCGATGTGGGGTTCCCGATAGGGCATGGCCCGAGAAATGAAATACACGCGCACGAGGCAGGTACCGCAAGACCGCATCGCGAGTAGCTTCATTCCCGCGCAGCACGGTCCGCTGGTGGAAATGGTCCGCTACCATTTCAGTTTCAAGCCCCGCATCCTGAAGCGCAGGAAGGCCGTGGGCTAACTCTCCGGTGACATTGGGTACACCCACAATCAACGCCCCATCCTGAGTTGTGTCAGATTTCGAGCGAACAGGCTTGTCAGCGAAGTTCATATCCGGCGCAACGACTATGGCCCACTGAGCCCCTAGATATTCGCTGCTACCCGTCCACAGTGCCTGGAACGGAATCATTGCGATGGGGCCGTCCGGCTGTATGACCAGGGTACGATCCCGAGGAAGCAATCCTGCGACCGGCTGCAATAGCCAACTATAAAGCTGCGCTCCGTCGCGATGAATATCGGCCGTGCTAGTGGACGCGTCCGCACAGTTTTCTGTGAATCTCCGTGCTATGCGTTCCACCGAAGTCTGCGAAACAGCGATCCATTGTGAATGGATGGAACGGTTGTCGAATACCCATATAGCAAGGCCATCGTTCAACCAGGCATAAGAGACGACCGTAACATTTTGGAGACGCGATCGAGATTTATCAAATCGATCCATCCGGGGCAGTTCGGGATTCGAGTCAAGACTCCCAAATGGGATCTCTTCGGGTCGAGAGACCATGTTGGGTTCGGTCACACGAGGAGCCGTGTCGCGCCGCATTGTTGACGAGCGATACCATTCCCAAACGCGGAGCGCGTCAACGGCTTTCTTGCGATCGAGCAGAAGTAAGCGAGTGAGCAGGCGATAAGCCTCGCCCGTTTCGCGTTCCCAAGTGAGTCGATTCGATGGATCAGGAAGGGAGTGGAGACCGAGTTCGGTAATAAGTACCGCAGCGTGCAGATCTGCCTCGGCACGATTCATGTCGCCGCTCTTGATGTGCAACTTTCCTAACGTGACATAGTAGCGAAGTGGAAACGTGTAGCTCTGCAGATAGGGAAGTTCTGGATGTAAAGCGTAAAGACGCGCCGCCGCTGCGCTATAGTGGCCGGCTTCATACTCTATCTCCGCTTGCGCGATTTCGCCGTTCGCCTCAAAGGCCCTTACCGTAGCTGATCTGGGGAGTTGATGATAGAGACGCTTGGCATTCTCAAATTCACTCTGCGCTTCTGTTGCTAGTCCGGCGGAGGCGGCCACCGTGGCAAGGCGTGAACGAGCCTGCGCTTCCTCGGCTGGCCGTCCGGCTGCCGCTACCGCGGATACTGCCTCGCGACCGAGAGCTACAGCAAGATACCACTGCGAAGATTCTCTCGGTGCATAGCCCATGTCATCATAGAACTGCCAGGCACGAAGGCTATCGTATTGTCCCGCCCAGTACTCTGCAAGACCAACGCAGTCCAAGTGCCACGCTGCAGAGCTATTCCCCTCCGCAGTCTGCCAACTCGCTGCCAAGCCAAGGGCTCGCAAGTAGAGCGTCTTGTACTCCGCAGTTTGAGCCTCGTGCATCGCGGCATTGGTGCCAACGACCGCGGGCTGTAGCTGGCCGGTCATATACAGGCAGTTGGACTGTTCGAGATGTCCTTGAATCCGAATCCATGCGTAAGGGCGATTTCCAAGCTGCGTAAGCAACTGCTGAGCCGCATCAAGACACGCATGACCGCGTTGCGCCCGCTTCAATGCATACAGGAATTCGAAGCGCGCGCGTAGTTCGCCCGCCGCATTGCCGCCGGCACGAAAATGAGATGCAGATGCCGTCGCGGATTTTTCTGCCTCTTCGGTATTGCCATTTCCATTGGCCACGATTGCGGCAGCAAGTTCCTGCACACCCTGGTTCGCAGCCGTTGAAGGAGGAACCGATAATAAGTCGTTCAGCCACGCGTCGCCATGGCGAGCACGCAAAAGCTTTCCTAACTCCACCAGCGCGTTTCGCGTTGATGTATCCGAGCGAGCGGGGTGCGAGTTATTGAACGCGGACGGAAGCCAGGCGGTGAGGGCAATGCGAAGATACTCCTCATCCCCCGCTCTCGCATCGCGTGCTGAGCCGCTATGGCTCTGGTTGGGTGGGAGTTTCAGAACCGACAAGGCTGAGACAGGATCCGCAGGCAAAGGTTGCGCGAACGCATGGCGATCCTTCATCTTCTGCTGCAGCCTATCCATTCTGATTTGTGCTTCGGTTGCCCACCCTCCCTTGGGATCGACCTTAAGATAGTGCTGCCAATCATGAAGAGCCTGGTCGTATAAGAACAGGTGCTCGTAAGTAATCGCGCGATTAAAAAGAGCGATGGGGTTATCGGGCTCCTGCGCCAGGGCACGGCCATACCACTCCGCTGCCGTACCATAATCGATGGATTGGCCGGTGACTTCAGCGCGCTGAAAGTAAGCGGATGCAAGATCCGACTTGAATTGTGCTGAATCCGGCTGCAATTCCTGCGCCTGTTTGAGGCTCTTGATGGCAGAGTCGCTGTTCCACTCCAGCAGATCAATGCGGCCCTTGGCAGCCAGCCACTGGGGATCAGAAGGATGCGCTGCCAGGTTTCGCGCCACCAAAGCTTCCGCATCAAGTAATGCCGCCGGGCGGTTTATCCGCGAGCTTTCGCTGCCGCGCTCAGCACGTACTGGAGCATAGGCTGCGCCAGGAAGGCGTAAATCGAAACTGCGTTCCTCGGTGTATGCCTGCGCTATGAGATGGTCCGCGGTTGCCTCCGCCGAAAGACGCGGCGCGAAGATTCGCAACCCAACGAAGACCAATAGCGCGAGTGCTGCAAGCCCCATTGCAAAGCGCGGCCATATTGAAACGGAGGCCCAGCGGTAACTGGTCTGCCGATTGCGATCGCCCTGGGATAGGGTGCTCAGACGCGCCGCAAGATCGCGTCGCCCTCGCCTCTGCGACGTTTGCAGGCGGGCAATCATCGCATCTTCGTCGGGATTGCCGTTGTCGGCAAAGTCTTCGGTGGCTTCTCGAAACAAGGCCCCGCAGTAGTCGCATTGCGCGGCGTGCTCGGCGAGTCCGGCGCCATCGCGTCCAGGTCTGAGACCGGCGGCTAGAAGCGGCCACTCTTCCTCGCGAGTACATCCCGGACTGCGCTCGTCTTGCGAGTTATCCCTCAAAAGCATAAGTTGCCTCGCAACCGCTGCCTGCCTGCTAACCAGTGTTCGGCAATCATCACACTCCGCAAGGTGAATGCGTATCTCGCCCAGATCAGGACCGATAACTCCATCCGTTGCCTGCTGGCCGGACGCTAGGAGACGATCCAACTCATCTGGCGTCAAATGTTGTTCGATCAACCGGGTCAAAGCGGATCCTCCTTACTGTTAAAACGAGGACCCGTGGGTAAACCCCTTTTGCTATCCCCAGCTGTCTGGGTTTGCTGTGCCTGCGTTCTGATGGGCTTGCTCAGGACGGTGCGAAGATCACGAGTCATTCGCAGGATCGCACTCTCTACGCCTTTTGTAGACAGACTCACACCGGCAGAGGACGCAATCGCGCTGGCGCTTAAGCCCGAGCGGAAGTAGAGCCAGAAGATCAAGCGGGATCGAGGCAAATCTTCGGCTGGAACAATGCGTTCCAAGTGTTGGTCTATTTGATGCATCAGGACTCCGCGATCCATCCCAGCGGTGGCCGGCTCAGTCTCTGCCACCTGCTCTATAACATTCTCACCGGATTGAGAAGTAGCTGGTGCAATACCGGATCCCCTCTTCACAGCATGAGCGCTCTTAAAGTGATCATGCACAACGTTCGCAGCGACAGTCTTCAGATACCCGTACATCGCACCTGGCTGCCTGGCCTCAAAGCTCCGAAGCAGGCGGCACTTATCGTCACACAACTTAAGGTATGTGTCCTGTACCAGGTCATCCAGGGTTTGCCGTGAAGGGTCGGTCCAACGTCGCGCCGTGCGCAACACCACTCTGGCAATCAATGGATTGAAGCGCTGAACGAACTGTTCCCAAGCCTCGCGCGTCCCGGTTTCCACGCAGAGTCGGGCAAGTTCTTCGGCCTGTAGCGAAGAGTAGTCCATTTCGCACCGGCACCATCTTATCTCAATTTCTTATGCGGTCGTGAAAAGGGATTTGGTGTGCCGTTGCGTTCTCTTGAATCGTGGGGAGATGTACAAAGGACAGTTAAGCTCAGCCTTGCAAGTCGCTCAGCGCGATGCCTTCGTTCAAATGAAACTCCCTGAACAAGGAGAAAAAATGTATCGCCTTATCAAGAAAACAATGACCGCGGTCCTCGCCCTGACGATTAGCGGGGCTGCCTTCGCTCAAACCCAGCCCGGCATGCCGGACATTCAGAAACTCACCAACAATGCAATGAAGCTTAGTATCGGTCTAAGCGCGGCAGGCGCCGGTGTGGCCGTCATCGGCTTCATCTTCAAACACCGCCACCACAAGAAGCCGACCGAAAGCACTTTGCCCGTCAGAGATAAGTCGAACGCGAGTTTGACTGTTCCTCCTCCGAGCTCGTCCGCGGCCTTTGACGACGCCGGTTCGCGTCGGTTCTAAGGCCGGGTTACCGATATCGTGCTAGTTGGAATGGCAGAGAACTATTCAGCTAGCACTTACACAGAGACGGCTGGCCCGAAATGTAATGTGAGCTTGATTCCCGCAGCCAGGTTCGCATTGAGAATAGGGGCAAGAATCGGGGAGTACGAACAGTAAATTTGGTTACGCTCCCCGTTTCAAACGAACGCTTTCTATCGCGCTGTTCCGATATGCGCATAAGATCGGGCGACTCGCGCTGGACAACGTCGCGGTGGATTGGGCGGGCAAGCCGGCGGTGCACTTCACGGAGGCGGTGTTGGCGCGCAATTTCGAGACGCTGGACATACATCGCCTGAGCGCGTCTGCTGCGCCAGGATCGGAACGCAGCACGATCGATGCGCAGGAAGGTCGTCGCGTGATTGTGACACACTCGCGCGCGATCGCGGGAACACGCAAGTTTCTGTTGACCCGCAAAGTGGTTTCAACGGAGGTCGACGACAATCTACTGCACGGAGCGACGATCGACGTGCCGAAGTGAGCGAGAGTTCCGTAGCGTTGGAAATTAGCAAACTCACCGCAAGGATCGGTATTCCGCATCAGCCCCGCAGCACCTTCAACACCTTGGCCGTCGTGACTACCTGCCCAACATGGCGTTGGGTGTGGTCGGCCACATGAATAAGGGCTCCGCCAATCGATGTCGGCAACTGCTTGCGCCCCACTCCGCGAAACGTATTGAAGTCGGAAGTAGCGAGGATGCGCACCCGATCCGCGCCGTTTGAAAACGAAGTCTCGATCTCTGCCAGCAAATCGGCCAGCGTTTCGCTTCCGCCCTGTTCCGTTTTGAGCATAGCCAATTGCTCAGCGGAAATCTGTCTGCCTTCGGCATACGTCAGCAGACGGTCGACAGAGCGCGCAAGGTGCTTCAGGTGAAAAGCCAATGGCGGCAAACCCAGCGGCTGTGCGTGCAGTTCTGCATCGGTCAGCCCATCAACCCATTTGGTCAAGTCATCGAGCGCGAGGTCGAAGGCATGCAACACCGCTCGACCAACTGCTGGAACATCTGCGTGCGTTCCGCGCAGCCAAGGCTCTACATACGGGGGCTCAACAGACGGAGGAAATGAAGTTGGGGAACTCAAAGGAGGTCTCCTATTTATTGTCTGGCCACAAAGACCAAGTCTTCATCGAGGGCACGCGCGAAAACTCTGCCAAGACCGTGGGGGTCGATAATCATGACGCCGCCACCGTAATTCTCGACGAACCGGCTCTCTTCGGGATCTTCGGGGTTTATCGCAACCAATTCAATCTCTGCCGGCCTTCCATTGAACAGGACGCGGTCACTTTTTTGAATCTCTTCACTAGTCCGATACTCCAGCGGTTGAGGCATTTGCTAACCCATCTAGTTCCCAACATTTCATCGCATTGCTACTTTGATTCGCCCGGCGTTTTCACGCGCACTACGGTGATCTTGGCAAAGCCCTCTTCAAACATCGGCGCCTTGAGCTTCTCTGCCATCTTGCGCATCACGTCTTCACTCACGGCACGGTCGCGCTGCCGATTGCGGTCGAGGCAAACGTCAAGCGGCACATCGAAGAAGACCGCCTGCACCTCATACCCGAAGCTCTTCGCCATCTTGATCCACTGGCGTCTCTCGTGAATGGAAAGGTTGGTTGCGTCCACGTAATTCCACGGCATGCGGGCGATCAGCCGAGCGCGCAGCAGGGAACGCAGCGTAGAAAACACCAGCCCCTGGTAGCGTTGCTCTTCTACATCATCGAAAAGGATATTGCGCAGAAGATCGCTCGACAGCGGAGTGACCCCGCGTCGCCGATACCACGTGGTCTTGCCCGATCCGGGCATACCAATTGCCAGTACCACATAGCCCTTGGGCGCTTGCGGAGAGCGGGACGCCGCCTCAGCCTCTGCGGGAGGCACGGAGGGCAACTCGGGCTGGGTTTCCATTTCAAGCCGACCCGATCCGGCGGGCTCATTCCATTCCTGCCGTTGCGGGCGCTCCTGCGGCGCATTGCGGCGTGACTGGGCGGGCGGACGCGGCGCGCGCGGCTCGCTGGCTGCCGCCTGAATCCGCTGGCCCTGCGGCTCCGCAACCTTGTCAGGCGCGCGGGGAGAGCGCGGTTGCGCGGTTGCTGCTTCATCGGGATACACGGGCACCAGGGGGCGCGGTTGATTCGATGGAAGTTCCTGACCAATTTTGCCAGTCGATTCAGAAATATTGGGGCTGTGTCTCGAACGTCTTCTCATGCCGCTTTGAACACCTTTACTACTGCTACCGGGATACCATACTTGCGCGGGCAATCGCAAATAAAGCATGGCTTGAACCAAGGCCAGCACTCTTTACAATTTTCTAAATTACTGTGCAATTCGTCACAGACTGTTCCCCAGCGGCCGCGGCAAACTAGCGATGAGCGCATTATGGTCCGTGCCTGCCATTGCGGTAGCATTGAGGCAGGCCTAAGTGCTCAGAGTGTTAGCATGATGAGTTTGGTGGAATTGCCTGCGAAGCGTATTTCTTTCGCAAGGCGCGCCACACTCCAATCCGAATGTTTCGACTTATACCGAAGGAGAGTAATACATGGCAGTTAAGGTTGGCATCAACGGCTTCGGCCGCATTGGCCGCAACGTTTTGCGCGCCGCGCTTGGCAATTCAGAGATTGATTTTGTTGCAGTTAACGACTTGACCGACCCGGCCACGTTGGCGCACCTACTCAAATACGACTCGATCCTGGGCAACTTGAAGAACGAAGTCGTCGCTGGCGAAGACTTCATCTCAGTCGATGGCAAGAAAATCAAGGTCTTCTCAGAGCGCGACCCTGCCAAGCTGGACTGGGCTTCGGTGGGCGCACAGATCGTGGTCGAGTCGACCGGCCACTTTACCGATGGGGCCAAGGCGAAGGCACATCTAGGCGCGACGGTGAAAAAAGTCATCATCTCCGCCCCCGCCAGCAACGAAGACATCACGCTGGTTCTCGGCGTTAACGACAGCAAATACGATGCGGCCAAGCACAACATCATCTCTAACGCCAGCTGCACCACCAACTGCCTGGCGCCAATCGTCAAGGTCATCCTTGAGACTTCCGGTCTGGTCAGCGGCATCATGACCACCATCCACAGCTACACCGGCGACCAGGTCATTCTCGACTTCCCGCACAAAGACCTGCGCCGCGCCCGCGCCGCCGCCCTCTCTATGATTCCTACTTCGACCGGCGCCGCCAAGGCTCTCAAGCTGGTCATCCCAGAGACCGCCGGCAAGCTGGACGGGTTCGCGATCCGCGTCCCAACTCCCAACGTCTCGATCGTCGATCTGACTTACATCGCCGAGAAGACCATCACTGCTGAAGCTCTGAACGCAGCCTTTAAAAAAGCCGCCGAAGGCGAACTTAAGGGCATTTTGGGCGTTGACTCCAATCTGCTGGTTAGCTCGGACTACAAAGGCAACCCGCTATCATCCATCGTCGACGCCCCGCTGACCAAGGTGGTCGGCAACCTCGTCAAGGTGCTGAGCTGGTACGACAACGAGTGGGGGTATTCTAGCCGCGTCGTCGACCTGGTCGGCTTCCTGGCGAAGAAGGGCCTGTAAGAACAGTGACCAGTGGACAGTGATCGCTTATGATCTCGGGTCCTGCAAGAACAGTTGACAGTGATCAGTGGACAGGGATCGATAGGATCGCCGGTCCACTGATCAATTGTTCACGATTCATCTTCGCTATTCACTGTTTACCAATAATTCTTCACTGTTAACAGTTAACTGCAAAGCCCATGCGCCAAAACATCAGCGGCAAATCTCCCTTCGAGCCCATTATCGGCTTCTCGCGCGCGGTGCGCGTAGGCGACTTGGTATATGTCGCAGGCACCGGCCCCGTCGGCGCCGAAAACGCAGACGTCGCAGGCCAGACCAACCGCATCTTCGAGATCGCCACTGAAGCGCTGGCGAAAGCCGGAGCCACCCTCGACCACGTCGTCCGCACGCGCATGTATCTAACCCACGTCGAAGATTGGGAGGCAGTGGGCCGGGTACATGGTCAGTGGCTCGGCAGTGTTCGCCCGGCTGCCACCATGGTCGTCGTTGCAACTCTGCTCAATCCAGCGTGGCGCATCGAGATCGAATTTGACGCCGTGATTCCCGGAAAAGGCGAGGGCCCTGGAAAAGATCAGGATCCTCTTTTGGCCCCGCATTTCTTTGACGACTACAAACCCGAGCCCTGATCACTGAGAAAGGTTTTTGTTCCATGTCCAAGCTCTCTATTCGCGACATCGTTCTGACTAACAAACGCGTCTTTATCCGCGTTGATTTCAACGTGCCACTGTCGGATGACGGTACGATCATCACCGACGACACGCGCATCATCGCAACTTTGCCCACCATCAAGTACGCCCTTGCCCACCGCGCCAAGGTGATTCTTGCCTCGCATCTGGGCCGCCCCAAAGGCAAGCCGAATCCGAAGTATTCGCTACG
Source organism: Acidobacteriaceae bacterium (assembly GCA_025350325.1). GTDB lineage: Bacteria > Acidobacteriota > Terriglobia > Terriglobales > Acidobacteriaceae > Telmatobacter. The sequence continues at coordinate 22,045 of JANXYB010000043.1, read as the reverse complement.
CCCGATCGTCGATCGCCTGCGCGAATTGCTCGACAAAGAAATCGGTGAGTCGATCAATGTGGCTTTTGCGCCCGATTGCGTCGGCGATGTGACAACTGAGCTTGCCCGTCAGCTTGAATCCGGCCAGGTGCTGTTGCTCGAAAACTTGCGCTACCACGCTGAAGAGGAAGCCAACGATCCTGCGTTCTCAAAGGCTCTTGCTTCGCTGGCTGAAGTCTATGTTAACGATGCGTTCGGCTCGGCACATCGCGCCCATGCATCCACCGAAGGCATCACGCACTTCCTCAAGCCCGCTGTCGCCGGCCTGCTGATGGAAAAAGAAATCACCTATCTCGGCAAGGCTCTCGAAGCACCGGAGAAGCCCTTCGTTGCCATCATCGGCGGCTCGAAAATTTCCGGCAAGATCGACGTCATCGACAACCTGCTCGACAAGGTCGACACGCTGGTCATCGTTGGCGGCATGGCGTACACCTTCCAGCGCGCGCTCGGCGTCACCACGGGCAAGTCGCTGGTTGAAGAAGACAAAATTGACATGGCGCGGGCAGCACTGGACAAGGCTAAGGCAAAAGGCGTCAAGATTTTGCTGCCCGTCGACAACGTGCTCGCTGACAGCTTCACGCCCGACGCAAAAACGCAGCCTTGGGATACATCGAAGAACTTCCCCGCCGACTGGCAAGGGTTGGACATCGGCCCCAAATCCATCGCTGCTATTGAAGAGGTCGTTTCGACCGCGCGAACCATTGTGTGGAACGGCCCCGCCGGTGTGTTTGAATTTCCGCGCTTTGCGGTCGGCACCAACGCCATCGCCAAGGCAGTTGCCGGCAACAAGGCGGCCATCTCCATCATCGGCGGCGGCGACTCAGTGTCTGCCATCAATAAGGCCGGCTATGCCGATCAGGTAACGCACATCTCCACCGGCGGGGGCGCCAGCCTCGAATTTCTCGAAGGCAAGAAGCTGCCCGGCGTTGAAGCCCTGACCGACAAGTAAGGCACCTGCGGTGCGGCCAATTCGCCTTCGTGCACCTGCGGTGCGGCCAACTCGCCTTCGGCGCGGAAACCGCAACGCTGGGTTAAATGCCGTATCAAGGGTTATGGAGCCGCGTCCGGGAGAACGCCGCCGCTGCGACTTTTCTAGAGCATCGCATTTAAGAGCAACCGCAGATCCTTCAGCTGCGCTCAAGATGACGAGTTTGTCAAAAACTTCAGTCATGCCGCTGCGCTCAGGAGTACACGTTTTCCAAAGCGAGGATTGCGTCGCTTTCAATCAACGCGCATTGGTCTCCCATCTCGACATAGTCAGCGGATGGGAGATAACCCCCGCCTCAACGGGATTAAACTCAAGGTGGAACAACCGGAGAACCTGTGGCATACTACACGCGCGTTTTAACCAAGCAGGATGACTTTCCTACCTTTGAAGAACTGACAGACATTCTCCGCACCGACCATCCGCACTGCAAGCTCAACATCGAAGAAGGCGACGAAGAGGAATGGAACACGCTACTGCTCTCAAGTGATGAAGAAGTCGAGATCGCACTGATCGAGCGACTCCCAGTCAGCGATGGCACGCTCGGTCAGGACCAGATCGCCGACCTCGTTGAAGATGTGCAGGAGTGCAAGCCCGAAACCGGCGTCGCATGGCTCCTCGATTATCTTGACGAAGTTAACACCGTGTACGCCTGTCAGCATTTGCTGGGAGCCGATTCAGAGGAGGGGTCTGCCGCTCTTCACGCCCTGCGCTCGTCGCTATTTGAGCGCGGCGAATCGATCCTGCAGGCCGACCTTGAAGGGTTCACCAACGAAGAAGGTTTTCACATCGTGTGGCAGTTCTCCGATAGCATCTCCGGCGCCTGGAACATGGGTGTGCTTCAGGATGGCAGTTGGCACCACTTCAAAATGGATCTCGGCGACCCTGATCATCGCGAAGCTTTCCTTAATGGCGAAGTCCCGCCCGACCTGACCTCGGTGCGCATCACTGGGTCGCAAGGGTGAAACTAACGGCGGCTGGGCCCTTTCAAAGCAACGAGGCTGAGGGATAGAGCCCAGTCGTTTAGTTGATCTACCTACGGCACGGCTAAAGGCAACACGCTCATGGCTAGGTCCCTCCCGGCTATCATCGACTGGTCTTTAATTCCACCGCGATAACATGCAGTTGCGTCTTGCCTACATTCTCAAGAGTGTGCGGCGGCAGCGGAGCGGACCACACCACCATGCCGGGTGAAAGGGTGCCGCTGATACGACTATCCATCAAGATATTTTCTTCGCCGTCGCGGCGCACGCAGTCGCTCCAGCTAAGAATTAGAAGGGTCGCGGACAGGCTGTGAGTGTGCAGCGGAGTAATCTCCCCCGGGCCGAGCTTGGTGTCGAGCACGCGAACCAATTCATTTTCAAACAGCAGAGTATGGACTTGGGGCGCCGCGATGAGGGCGTCAAGGTCGCCAGGCCGATCCTGTTGATTTGGCAAAGAGAGTGCCCTTCTGGTCGCGGAGCTATTCGTCGCTGACCAAAGTTTCGACGATATGGCCCATTTTTTCGTGTTTGGTTTTCAAGTAGCCGGCAAACGAATCCTGCAAAACTACTTCAGCGGATATGCGTTCGGTGACGGCGATGCCTGCCGATTCAAGCGCGGCCACCTTGTCGGGATTGTTGGTCATCAAGCGCACCTGCGAGACGTCGAGCAACTTCAAGACTGCGGCGGGCATTTCATAGGCGCGGCAGTCGGCGGCAAAGCCTAGTTCGACGTTCGCCTCTACCGTATCCATGCCGTGATCCTGCAATTCGTAAGCCTTGAGTTTTGCCATGAGACCGATGCCGCGGCCCTCCTGCTGCTCATAGAGCAGGATGCCGGCGCCCTCGGATGCGATCTTGCTCAGGGCGAGTTCAAGTTGAAGACGGCAGTCGCAGCGGAGCGATCCAAAGACATCGCCGGTAAGGCATTGCGAGTGGATGCGAACCACCGGGGGCGTGGCGTGGATGTCGCCCATGACGAGCGCGACCAGGCCCTCAACGTTGCTGCTTGATTCGCTGTTGAAGTGTACGGCGGGCTCGCAATCGGTTGGAAGCGACGAGAGAGTCCCCTCGAAACCCAGGATGCGGAAGGCTCCCCAGCGGGTTGGAAAATCCGCTTCGGCGATCTTTTTAACACTCTCGTATCCCATGTCTCCATTCTACGGCGCAGGCGCGGCGAGGACTGCGGCGGATTTCACAGACAACCTCCTGGGGCGACGGGTCGTGTGTGCGACTTATTAAGGAACTGCCGTTGGGGCCGAGGACCTGCGTTTGGGGCCGGGGTCTGTCGCAGGGTACATTGAGGGAGTGACGGACAAGCTCATTCTAATCACGCTGCTGGTCAAGCTGGGGGTGGTTGCCTCGGTTGCCAGCGTGCTGGCGCGTGCAAGCAGCTTTCGCCGGCTGTTTTTTGCCGAGCAGCGTCGGCCACGACAGACGGTTGCGCTGCTGGCATTCTTTCTAGTGCCGCTCACGCTTGGCGTGTGGGTGCGAACCACAGTCCCTAATTTTCTGGCCGCGGATATTTCATTTGAAACGGTGATCTTGCTGGGCCTGCTGCTGGGGCCAAGCTGGGCCATGCTAGGCGGCGTGGTTCTCTCAGCGCCTGCGGTCTATCATCATGAATTTCTGGCGCTGCCTTTTAACGCTGCGTTGGGTTTTGCAGCCGGGATGCTGGGACGCCTGGTTGAGAAAGAAGCGATCTGGTCGTTCACGCCGTTTATAGATTTGAGCCTCTACCGCTGGGTGCGGCGCAACCTGACCAAGCCGCGCGTCGATCGACAGATACTGATGCTGTTTTTGATCGCCGCGATGGAACTGATTCGCGACTTGATTGCGCGGGACTATCCGCATGGGTTGTTTGCAACGGTAGCCAGCCAATGGTGGCTGCAGGCGCTGGTGTGGCTCAGTGCGCCGATCATGGTGGGCATTGCGCTCAAAGTTTGGAATGCGCTGCGCATGGAGTTGAAGCTCGAAGAGCAGAAGCGCCTGTTGCTCGAGGCCAGGCTCGACGCGTTGCAGCGGCAGATCAATCCACACTTTTTGTTTAACACTTTGAACTCGATTGCATCGCTGGTACGCATGAAGCCGGAGTTGGCGCGCGAGATGACGGTGAAGCTGGCCAACATTTTGCGTGCGCTGCTCAAGGATCACGACACCTATGTTCCGTTGCGCGATGAATTGCGGTTTACCGACGATTACATTGACATTGAAGTGGTACGTTTTGGCGTGGACAAATTGCGAATCGAAAAGGAAATCGATCCGGAGACATTAGATGTAATGGTGCCAAGCATCCTGTTGCAGCCGTTGATTGAAAACAGCATCAAGCATGGGTTGGAACCGCGCATACATGGCGGCACGGTCACGCTGCGCAGCCGGCTTGAAGGAGATCGCGTGCACATTGAGGTAGCGGATGATGGCGTGGGCATGGGCAACCGGCCAACAACTTCATTGCGCAGCAGCAACGGCGCGGGCATCGGCATGAAGAATGTGCAGGAGCGACTTGAAGTGCTATATGGAACGCAGGCCAGTTTCAGTGTGGTGAGCAATCCGGGGCGGGGCACGCTCGTGTCGATTGAGATTCCCGCGAACCTGCCGGAAACGCTTTAGGGGTCCTGAAAACGACGTTCCATTTAGTCGGCGTCTGGGCGCTGCCGCTGATCAGGGTAGTGAGCAATTTTAAGACTTGCGTGTTGTTGAGCAGACTTGGGAAAGATGCCGAAGCCCCCAGCGCTGTGACTATACCGACCATCGACTGCCCTTCGTAATGACTGCGCAGATATCGCGTGCCGGGTAACTTTTTGGTCCCCCGGTGCCTTTTAAGGCAACAGGACGCCGCGTAATGCACACCCATTCGCGTTATGCTCACAGGATGGTGCGCTTCACAGTGTTGGCGTCCGGATCCAAAGGCAACTGCACGGTTGTCACGGGCGGAAAAACGCGCATTCTTGTGGACGCGGGACTGAGCTGCCGCGAACTGTTCCGGCGCTTGCGCCTGGCGGGCGAGGCGCCCGAGACGCTCGACGCCATCATCATCACCCATGAACACTCTGACCATGTTGGAGGCGTGGCGGTGACCGCACGGAAGCTCGGCATTCCGGTCTATTTCACTGAAGGCACGCATCGCGCGTGGATGCGGTGGATGGCTCCGCGGCGGCAGATGACGTATGCGCAATGGGTGGAGCAGTGCAAGCAGCAGGCTGCAGCGCGCCAGACGGCGGCGGATGCCGCGACAGACGATTGCGAATGTGAGGACGAGGCGGAGGTGGAGGAGATCGCGAAACCGACCAACGTCGCGCAAATCTCGGCTGCTTCGGAGCCTGCGGCGACCGCTGATGGTGCGGTGCAAGAGAAGCCGGTTAAAGACCCGACCTGGCTGCCTAAAGTGGAGTACTTCAAGGCTGGCGTGGCGTTCAAAATTGGCGATATTTCGGTTAGCCCGTTCACCATACCGCATGACGCTACAGATCCGGTTGGCTTCGTCTTCGAGGCGGAGGGCGTGCGCATGGCCGTGGCCACCGACCTTGGCTACATGCCGCCCAACGTGAAGGCACAACTCAGGCTTGTGGACTTGCTGCTGCTCGAATCGAATCATGATCTTGAAATGCTGCGTGATGGGCCCTATCCATGGTCGGTTAAGCAGCGCGTTTTGTCGCGGGTGGGACACCTGTCAAATGAGGCGACAGCCACCTATCTCAAGACCGAATATGATGGGCAGGCAACTTACGTGATTCTCGGCCATCTATCTGAAAGCAATAATCTTCCTGAATTGGCGAGGATCACCGCCGAACGAGCGCTCAGCGGCCGGGCAAGCCTTTTGGCAAATAGGCTGTTGCTTGCAGCGCAACACGAGGCTTTGCAGCCTATTTGTTTTTAAGTCAAGTACGCTAGAATCATTCCAGGGAATCACTCTGTACCTGTGGATTGGCAGGGGACACGTCAGGCAATCATGCCATGGCGAAGGCCGAGCGAAGCACCACTGAATCTTGCGATTAGAGTGGAGCATCCGAATACTGGGCTTCCGTTGCCACGTAGCCGCACTAACGATAGCGGTTGTGCAGATCCTTTGCAAAGTGAGTCTAAATGTCTATGGCAAGTACCGTGTGCACCGACCGAGTCGTTGGCGCTATTCTGGCGAGCTGGCGATATGACATCTCCGGGATCTATCCCGAGATGCGCAAAGACTACGAGCAGCACTTGCACGACTGCGACCAATGCCGGGCGCGCCAGAAATTTCATCGCGGCCTGGATGTGACGCTGGTCGTGCTCACTTCGCTGTCGGTCTTTTTCTCATTGTTTGCCTTAGCCGTGCTGAAACACATCAAGCCGTTGGAGCACGTGGCCTTCAATGTCCTCGGCCTCGATACATTCGACACCTACCATATGCTGGTTTCAGCTGCGATAGCGGGGGTTTGCTTCTCGGTGATGGCTTTTATCCTGGTGCTGACAGCTACCCCGATGCCTTCTTACCTGGGAGGAATCGCCGCCGAGCGCGCCCGCAACCTGGAGAAACGACTGCCCGCAGCCATCAAATCGTTGCGTCCGCGGTAAGTTGGCCGCTTTTAAATTCATTGTTGAATCAAATGGCCTTCCGTCTAGAACCGGAAGGCCATTTGATTGCGCTCTGAGAATTGCACCGACTCACTTGTAGTAGTGGAACCAGTTGCGCAGCAAGAAGTATTCATTGACTGGCTTGTCATCCTGCATGGTCGGGACCTGTGGGTCCTTCCCAATCAAAGCCGACATTGAGCGCTCGTGCGCGAGCACCAGGGCGAACTGTTTCTCTGCGCTGCCCTCGGGTCCCCATTCAACGAGGTCAGAGGCTGCGGCGGCAGGCATGTGCGCCGCCAACTCAGAACTGGAAAAGGCGGGCAGCGGCTCCATGCTGGCTATGAAATGAATGCCGAACTTGTTCTCAAATGATCCGAAGGCTCGCACGTAAGGGAAGGATTGACTGAGCGCCTTAGTGACCGATGCGGCAGTGGCGTCGTCACCCTGACTCGCGGGATACCAGGTTTGAAGAATTCCACCTTTGCTTAAATGCCGCTTGATGACCTCGTAGAAATCGCGCGAATAGAGCAGGCTCGATCCCGGTGCGGATGTGGGCGGTGGAGGATCGGTGACGATGACGTCGTAGGTCTGGCTGGAACCGTCGAGGAAGCGCCGGCCATCATCGACCACGATTTTCGCGAGCGGAGAACTCCGTACCTTATCCGCATCGTCATGGTAGTAGCTGAACAACGCGGGTACGCTGGGAACCAGATCGACTGCCGTGGTGGGAATTCCCCAGGTAAGCATGGAGCGGAAACTGGTGCCCATACCGAAGCAGATCACGAGACCGTTTTTGGGCGGACGAGACATGAAAGCAAGGGGCAGGTGAGCGATGTATTTCGTGATCGGGTTGAGCAGTGTCATGCCCGATCCGTTGACTAGTAGTTCTCGCTCAAAGCCTTTTCCAGCAGCGATCACAGTAGCGGTATAGTCTCTGCGCACCCTGCGGTCGGCAAACCTGGTTTCATAATCGTGGGTGAAATTCAGGAGAAGAAGGGCAATGATCGCAGCGACGCAAAACAGTATTCGTGGATTAGAGGTTTTTTTGCCTAAGGGTTGCGGTGCAGCTTTTTTAAAGGCGGTGAGCGCAGCAATCGCGAACAGCGGAATCGACAATGCAAGCAGCGACTTGCGTTCTCCCAGCCAGGGCAAGAGCCAGAAGCCTGCAATCAATGGCCCGATAATAGATCCGGCTATGTTGACGGCGTAGGCTTTGCCTGCGCGGTCGGGATCGCCCGCAGACCAGGAGTCCACCAACATCGGGGTGAGAAAGCCCGCCGTCGCACAAAAGAGGATGATCGACACGAGGCAGAAGATACCTGACTCAATGTTGCCGAGAGACAGAGTCGGATCGGCCGCAAGGACCGGAATCGCAGCGAAGAGCGCGAGCAGACTCCATGAACCTGCACGGGAAACCGGACGCTTTGCGAGTGCGCTGGAGCGGTAGTCGAGCGAGCCGGTGACGGTGGCAAACAGGTACACCGCCAGGATGCCGGCAAAGGCGTATACGACGTTTCCGAGGTAGGGAGTGAACTGCCGAATCCAGACAACTTCCATGCCCATGCTGACAAGGCCCGTCGTGAAAAGGAAAAGGAGTATTGCGCTTTTAGGAAGGCCGTACAGAGTGACGCCGTTCGGTGGCCGTTGCGCATTTGCATTTTCTGGTGGAGCAGAGAATACGCCGCGGAAGCTCATCGTAAAGGCACACAACGCCAGACAGGCATTGAGACCGCCCGCGACAAAGAGTGTCCCCTGGAAACCAAGCAGCTCAATCAGGATGAATGCCGAAATTAGAGTGCCAAGCAGTGCGCCGACTACGTTTGCTACGTACAGGTAACTGAAGGATCGTTCAGATGTCGGTTGACCGGTGCGGCGTATCACTGCCATGAGTAGCGGAAACGTAGAGCCCATACAGGTGCACCATGGGACGATACTGAGTGCGATCCAAGCGCCTGCCAGTAAGTAATACTGCGAAGACTGCCACGTACCGAAACTGCCCAAGTGCTGCAGAAGCAGGCGTCCTGCTTTCAACTGAATGGGTACGGTTAAAGAAGATATTCCGACTAATAATTCCGCAACACTGTAAACCCGCAATGCATTTCGTCCGCTCCCTGCGAGAAAGCGACGTGTTAACAAGCCGGCTCCCCAAGACCCGAGACCGAGCCCGGCCATGAACATCGAAATGACAATGGAGGCGAGGGCCGTGGTCACGCCGAAGCTGGCCATGGCGAGCCGCAGCCAAATCACTTCATAGACGAGCCCGCAAAATCCTGAAACTACGAAAAACCCGAAGTACCAATACAACTTGGAATTCAGCATTGCGCGCTCACTTCCACCCAAGTCGCGCTGCTCCGCTAACACAGCCATTTATGACCTCACATAAATCCGTCATCGTTCGCTTTGGAGGAACGGGGTTGTTCTTCGTATAACATCCGCACCGAAGCAAAGATACGAAAAATGCATTGAGGCGATTACTAATGCCAAGTCATACGAGCCATCAACTAGCCAGAAAAAGGCGAAGCATTGAGCTTCGCCTTGATATTGAGTCAGTTGAGAGTTATGCGATTGGGAACGCGCAGGTCGCCGCCGGTCATCTCTTTAGGCAGACCGAGCTTGAGCAGGGTAAGCAGCGTGGGAGAGATGTCACGCAGGGAGCCGTCAGGGCGCAGGCGATAGTGAGGCCCATCCTCGGCCACGTAAATCATCGGAACCGGATTGGTGGTGTGCGCGGTGTGGGGGCCGCCGGTCACAGGATCGACCATCGTCTCAGCGTTTCCATGGTCGGCGGTGATGAGCCAGCTACAATTCTTTTCTTTGATGACTTTGTAGATTCGATCTAACTGTGCATCGATAAATTCGCAAGCCTTAATGGTTGGTTCAAGCTTGCCGGAATGGCCCACCATATCTGCATTGGCAAAGTTAGCCACGACCAAATCGAATGCGGTGTCACTGATTGCTTTCACGATGGCGTCGCCGATGGCTTCTGCTTTCATCTCGGGCGCGAGATCGTAAGTGGCAACCTTGAGCGATGGGATCAATGCACGATCTTCGCCGGGAAAGGGGACCTCGATGCCGCCGTTAAAGAAATAAGTCACGTGGGCAAACTTCTCTGTCTCGGCCACACGCAGGTTGCGCAGGTTGTGCTGCGAGAGAACGTTGGCCAGGATGTTGTCCATCGATTCGGGAGGAATGATGGGCGGCAGTTCGTAAAGTTTGTCGTACTGCGTCATGCACACATACTGCAGATTCTTGGGAATCTCGGTGCGGGGAATCGCTTCGTCGAGGGCTTCCGAACCTTCAAGGTTGCGGCCGCCTAGCTTGTTGATGCCGCTCTCGCGAGCCAGCACACGCGTGATTTGTCGGGCGCGGTCAGCACGGAAGTTGAAATTGATGCAGACGTCTTCGTCGCGAATCTGGCCGACGGGCTTACCGGCGGCGTCGACGACGACAAAGGGAATCAGGAATTCATCAGTGATGCCGTTGTTGTAATTTTCCTTGATGCGGGTGACGGGGTCGGCGTACGCTCCACCCTCGGCTTTACCAGTGACCATCGCGTCAAAAGCTTTGCGCTCGCGCTCCCAGCGCTTGTCGCGATCCATTGCGTAATAGCGGCCGTTGATCGAGGCTACCTTGCCCACACCGTACTCACGCATCTTCTGTTCGAGCTTGGCGATGAAGCCGGCACCGGAGTCAGGCGCGGTGTCGCGGCCATCCATAAAGGCGTGCACGAATACGCTATCGAGGCCATGCTGGCGGGCAGTGCGCAGTAAGGCGTAGATATGATTCTGGTGCGAGTGAACGCCGCCGTCTGAAACCAGCCCGAATAGATGGAGTTGGCGACGGCCTTGCTGAGCGCGCTGCATGGCTTGCACGATGGACGGATTTTTAGCGAATTCGCCGGATGCAATCAGCGCGTCGATGCGCGTGATGTCCATCTGCACGATGCGTCCGGCACCGATGTTGAGGTGGCCCACTTCGCTGTTGCCCATCTGCCCGTCCGGCAGTCCGACGAAATGGTCTGAGGCCTGGATCAGGGTGTTGGGGAACTCGCGCAGTAACTTGTCATAGGTTGGCTTCTTAGCCAATGCAATGGCGTTGTTTGCGGTCTGGGCGCGATAACCCCATCCATCGAGGATGGTGAGCAAGAGAGGATGCTTGGGCACGGTCTAATCCTTGAAATGAAGCTAGTTATGAAAGCTAGCCTAGTTAGTGGGTTGGCGACTTAGTAAGTCAGCAGTGAGTCGAATTAGCATTGTTGCATGTTACGAGGAGGTGCCCCAGGTCTCAGAATCGAGACCTGGGGCACCCGAAGTCTGCGGGCCGCTACGACCCTTTTAAGCGTGATTAGTCGTTGTAGTTGAGCGCTTCGAGCCCGAGGTAGACAGCGCCGGCGCCGAGCTCTTCTTCGATGCGGAGCAACTGGTTATATTTGGCGATGCGATCAGTGCGGCTGGTGGACCCGGTCTTGATTTGACCCACGCCGGTGGCGACAGCCAGGTCGGCGATGAATGTATCTTCACTCTCGCCAGAACGATGCGACATCACCGACGTATAGCCGTAGCGACGGCCAAGGTCGATGGCTTCAAGGGTTTCGGTGAGAGTACCGATCTGGTTGACCTTGATGAGAATCGAGTTGGCGACGCCCTCGTCAATGCCGCGTTGCAGGCGCTTCACGTTGGTCACGAACAGGTCGTCGCCCACGAGTTGAATGCGTCCACCAAGCTTGTCAGTCAGCAACTTCCAGCCCGCCCAGTCGTCCTCGGCCAGGCCGTCTTCGAGCGAGACGATCGGATATTGGCGGCTCCAATTATCCCAGAAGCCGACCATTTCTTCGCTCGACAATTCACGCTTGTCGCTCTTCTTGAATATGTACTTGCCCTTTTCTTTATCGTAAAACTCGCTCGACGCGGGATCGAGCGCGATGGCGATCTGCTCGCCGGGTTTGTAGCCGGCGGCCTCGATGGCCTCGAGAATCAGTTCCACTGCCTCGGTGTTCGACTTCAACGACGGAGCAAAGCCGCCCTCATCGCCAACCGCAGTGCTGTAGCCCTTCTTCTTGAGCACGCCCTTGAGGGTGTGGAAGGTCTCAGTGGCCCAACGCAGCGCGTCAGAGAAGCGCTCGGCACCGACCGGCATGATCATGAATTCTTGAAAGTCGACGTTTGAGTCAGCATGCGCGCCGCCGTTGAGCACATTGAGCATCGGCGTGGGCAGGATGCTGGCGTTGACGCCGCCTAGATAACGATAGAGCGGGATCTCCAATGTCTGAGCAGCGGCGCGGGCTACGGCGAGCGAGACGGCAAGAATGGCGTTAGCTCCCAGCTTGCCCTTGTTCGCGGTGCTGTCGAGAGCAATCATGGTCTGGTCGATGAGGCGCTGGTTGGTCGCGTCCATGCCCTCTAGCTCGGGTGCAATCACGGTTTCTATATTGGCCACGGCCTGCAATACACCTTTGCCGCCATAATGGGATTTGTCGCCATCGCGCAGTTCAACGGCTTCATGCTCGCCAGTAGACGCGCCCGACGGCACGATGGCGCGGCCAAGTGCGCCACTCTCAAGAATTACATCCGCTTCAACGGTAGGGTTGCCGCGCGAGTCAAGAACTTCGCGCGCGCGAATTTCAACAATTTCAGTCATATTATTCCTCACGATACGGTGCTGTAGCCGGTCATTCAATCGGGGACGGCGATCCACGGCAAGGGCTTCTCCGCCTGCGCTTTGTATGGTTTCCAGAAGCTCATGCACGTTGAATATCTCCTCTGGTGCAGCGCAAAAAAATGGTTGATGTTCAGTACGGATTCTAGCAAACGAGGCCAATCGACTCTGTGTGGTGTGGGTCACAGGTGGCCAAGGCGTTGTTTCACTGTGCCATGCCCGATTTTGACGAACGGCCCGGGTTATCTCTGTTGATTCGTATTGCAAAAGGCACTCCCCCGGCGGCGGCCCGGCGCATGCAGGATTGCGCGCAGATAGCATTATGGTTGGTGAGGTTTCGGCCTCCCCCGAATTTCGTTTGTTGATGTAGGAACATTTCGCCGACCGCAGGGTCTATGCAGTACAGGGAATACTCTGCTCGCGATAAGGAGACTTGGATGAACCGGCCGATTCTTGCATGTACATTCTTTGCCATAGCCGCTGCTGCTCTGGGGGCTCAGGAAGCAAGCCAGTCGAGTCCTTACCAGGGAACCTCGAACCCACCGGCAGACGACAGCATCATCACCACGACCGACACTCCGGCTAAGCCGCCTGCCGGCCGTCCGATGAATCCGATAGTGCAGCCCGATGCGATGCCGGCGCCACAACCCATGCAGCCGATGCCGATGCAGCCTGCGCCCAGGCCGAGGGCGGATGGCACGTCGGTCTATCGTTCCGCGCAGCCGAATGGCGATGGCACCGACGAAGGCATTGTCGGGGTAGCTCCTGCGGCGCCCGGCAGTGAAGAGCCTTCGTTGTCTGCACGCCGGTATGCGCCCGACCCCGATAGTGACATTGTGCATCCCGCTCCGCTGCCCCCGGGCACGCTGGGTGAGGGGACCCTGATCCGCGTGCATCTGCTTGAAAGGCTTTCAAGTTCCTACAGCGAGCGGGGAGAGCCGTTTCGTAGCCGCGTTGCCACCGACGTGCTCCAGGACGGTCAAGTCGTGATTCCCGCAGGGGCGGAAATCGACGGCAAAGTAGCGGAGGTTTCGAATGGCCACTTCGCTGGGCACGGTTCGCTGATGCTGCATCCTGAAACGGTGACGCTTGCGGACGGCTCAAGCTACCAGCTCCATGCATATGTGAACGGAGCACCCGGCTCGCACACACGCGTCGGTGCGGAGGGCGTGATCGGCCCCGGTTCGCAAAAGAAGAAAGACGGCATTGAATACGGGGGCGTAGTGGGCGGCGGTGTGGTGACAGGCGCCATCCTGGGCGGCCCGGTGGGCGCACTGGCCGGCGGCATTGTCGGTGCCGGCATTGTCACGGCGCACCTGCTGATCAGCCATCCGCAGGCCAATCTCGAGTCGGGTACGGTGCTCATCCTCACGCTGTCTGAGCCGATGAGCCTGATACCGGCCAGCGCCCCCGGGAACTAGGTTCGCATCAACTGCTACACTCCCCTTGCGACGAGTAAGGGGAGCGTAGATGGGAGACATACTTACAGTTGGGGTGGTGGGAGCCGGGACGATGGGCGCGGGAATAGCCCACGTCTTTGCGCGCGCTGGTTATCCCCTGTTGCTTTGCGATGTGGAGCAGCGCTTCCTAGATCGTGCGCTGGGGCAGATCCGGACTAATCTCGGCCGCGAGGCAGCTAAAGGCAAGATTCCTGAGAGCGATATAGAGCCTACGCTCGGTCGCATCACGGGCACGGTTGATCGAGAAGCGCTGGCGGGCGTCGGGTTTGCCATCGAGGTTGCTCCGGAACGATTCGATGTGAAGGCCGATATTTTCCGCGCCCTCGATCGCATGCTGCCCGCCGACGCAATCCTGGCGACGAACACTTCTTCAATTTCGATTACCAAGCTGGCGGCGTTGACGCATCGTGCGGACAAAGTCATTGGAATGCATTTCTTCAACCCTGTACCGGTGATGGCGCTGGTCGAAGTCGTGCGCGGATTGGCGACCAGCGATGCGACCTTTGAGGCGGTGCGTGGCCTTGCGGTCAAGCTGGGTAAAACGCCGGTCGAGGTGAACGATGCGCCGGGCTTCGTCTCTAATCGCGTGCTGATGCCGCTGATCAATGAAGCAGCGTTCGCGGTGATGGAAGGGGTGGCAAAGCCGGAGGCGGTCGACCAGGTTTTCAAGCTGGGAATGGCGCACCCCATGGGACCGCTGACGCTGGCTGACTTTATTGGGCTCGACGTTTGCGTGGACATCCTGCGTGTGCTGCAGGAAGGGATTGGTGATCCCAAGTACCGGCCCTGTCCGCTGCTGGTGCGTATGGTCGATGCGGGATGGCTGGGAAGGAAATCGGGGCGGGGATTTTACGTGTATGAAGAGTAAGTTGGCGCGCCTACCCCGACTTCTATAAGTTCGCGGCAAAGTTGGTTTGCGGGACAGGTTCAGCCGATCTTCCGGTGACTTGCCTGAACCCAGGTCTCAAATCGAGACCTGGGGCACCCGGTTTTCGGTCAACCGATATCTCGAAAGAGCTTGGGCAATGCGGACCACCCCTCCGCGGCCCAGAGCTAGCACTTCGGATGTGGGTTCTTGAATACAACCTCGATCGGAAGCCAGTCGGACAGACGCTTTGAGTCAATTTCAGTATCTTTGGCCTGGCTGCTGAGCGACGACCTCGCTAGCGCTACGGAGATCTTGATCTTTCCCTTGATGCAGTAAGCTCCGAGAAACGACGCCAACCCCTTATTTGCCGCATCCATGTAGTCCGTCGGCAGCGTGCCCTCCGCACCATGGATATCGACCGGGCCCATGATCATCTGGTTCATGACCGGCGCATCTTTCTTACCGCCGGACGAGTCGAATCGCACTACCAGGGTCGCTCTCCGCTCCAGCTCTTCAGGATTGGCCGTGTATTTGACCGCTGGAATGGTGACGCCCGCCGGGTTCGGCTTGGCTGGCGGCTTGTCAAAAGCGATATGGTAGGCGGCCCCCGGCCACTTTGGCTTAGCGGGAACTTTGGCTGCCTTGTCCTGCTGGTTTCCGCACCCGGCTAGGAGCGCCAATCCGCAGATCACCACCACGATGTTTTTTTTCAAGTCATGCTCCTCGATCCATTGGAATGATGGCAAGAATAGCATTCCCGTGGTGCGCTGGAATGTGATGGCGGGCAGTTGTGGGGGAGACGGTGCGAAGCGAGCGGTCGGCGTCTGAGGGGTTGGGCATTAATGCTTCATTTCCTAGAGGCAGACTTCGGTCGCTTTGCGACCTGCGCTCAAGATGACAATGCTTTGATGGAA
Source organism: Acidobacteriaceae bacterium (assembly GCA_025350325.1). Classification (GTDB taxonomy): domain Bacteria; phylum Acidobacteriota; class Terriglobia; order Terriglobales; family Acidobacteriaceae; genus Telmatobacter. The sequence continues at coordinate 6,593 of JANXYB010000043.1, read as the reverse complement.
CGGCCTTGATCTGGAGCCTGTGGATCTGTGTAGTTATTTCTCGGCACGGCTGAAAGCCATGCCCTGATAAACCGCGATTTCATACATGTCAGTTCTGGAGAGGTGGGCTTAACGCGTCATACTCTAAAGGCAACCGCGGGTCTTTCGACCTCGGTCGCCGTGCGACCTTCGCTCAAGATGACAGTGATTTTCCGAGCGACCTTCGCTCAAGGTGACATCACCCATTTTGTGCGACGTTGCTCGGGCTCAACGGAACCGTAGTCCTCTTGGCAGCGTATCTGTTATCAAGTCATTCAGCCTTGAGCGGTTCAGCCTTAAGCCGTCAGCGGTGTGGCAACGAGCGGTACAACGCGTCGAATAAATATGCAAAGTTTTTCTGACACGCTCGGTGAAGTCTTTCGCGCCATCATGGCCAACAAGCTGCGCAGCTTCTTGACTATGTTCGGCATCGCCTGGGGCGTGGGGTCGTTGCTGGTGCTGGTTGGACTCGGCGAAGGCTTTCGCAGCGGACAGCACCGCCAGCTTGCGCACCTGGGAAACGACCTGGTGATGATGTGGAACGGGACCATTCCGGCGCTTGCCAACCAGCACACCGGAATGCGCCCCTACAAACTGACGCTGGGCGATGCCGCGGCGTTGAAAACCGCTCCTGAACTGCGCGCCGTAACGGTCGAGCTATCGCGTTCCGATCTTTACGAAGTGAGCCAGTGGGCCAACACGTCGAGCAAGGTGATCGGCGTGCAGCCGAATTACAACGGCGTGCGGTTTATCCCGCTTCTCTCCGGGCGCTTTATCGATGATCAGGACTTGGCGCAGAGCCGTCGCGTCGCGGTTCTGGGATCGAAGGCTTCACGGTTGCTCTTCAATGGCCGCCCCGTACTGGGCGAACGCATCACGATCAACGGTGCTGCGTTCACCGTCGTGGGGCAGGTGGACAAAATTAGTCGCGGCAACAATGAATACGACGATCAGAAAGTCTATGTGCCGGTGACCACGATGCAGGAACTGTTTCCGCTAAAGGGCGACAACATTCCCGCGGATTCGCTGACGTCTATTCAATATCAGCCGGCGATCAAGGGCGACGCCACCGCGGCGACTGCTGCCGTGCATCGCGTGATTGCCGAGCGGCACGGCTTTGACCCGGCACTCAAAGATGCTTTCGACGAATGGGACACGATTGACGAAGAAAAGATGATCGGCGCGATCTTCACTGCCATGGACATGTTTCTAGGTGGCGTGGGGATTGTGACGCTTTGCCTTGGTGCGGTGGGCATCATCAACATCATGCTGGTGTCGGTCACCGAGCGCACTCCGGAGATCGGCCTGCGCAAGGCTTTGGGCGCGACGCGCAACAGCATACTGGCGCAGTTCTTCTGGGAAGGGCTGTTGCTGACGGGGGTAAGTGGGCTTATCGGGATTGCTGCCTCAGGCGGACTGATGTGGGTGCTGCAGGAATTGCTGACCGGTAAGATGCCCGGGTGGGACCCGCCGCGGCTGGTGCCGTGGTCGGCCGCGCTGGCGTTGGGGTCGCTCGTTCTGAGCGGCGTGGCGGCCGGGCTTTACCCGGCGAGCAAGGCGGCGCAGCTTGATCCTGTTGAAGCGTTGCGGCGAGATTAGAGGCCGAGCCAGACTAGCCTTGGCGTATGGAGCCCGGCGAGATATGAGTCGAGGACGCGGGGCTATAGGTAGGGAAGGGAACCGGCACCATGGTAAAAGACATTCTGGGCCAAGCATGGGAGGCCATGGTATACAACCGTCGCCGCACTGCCATCACCATGATCGGCATGGCATGGGGCATTGCGACGGTGGTGCTGTTGCTGGCCTACGGGGCGGGGTTTAGCCGCGCTATCGAGGCCATTTTTGCGCAATGGGGCACCAATGTCATGGGCACGTTTCCCGGACGAACCAGCGAACAGGCGGGTGGTGAGAAGTCGGGCGTGCTGGTGCGGTTCACTGAAGAGGACGTCGATCGGCTCGCCAACAGCATTCCCGGTATCGACCACATCTCGCCAGTCGTGCAAAAAGATGTGGCGGTGCAAAACGACCTGCATACCTACACCTGGACGGTGAATGGGGTGCGCCCGGTCTTTCAGGATATCTGGAAGATGGATGTCGACCAGGGACGATTCTTCAACGGTGCGGAAGACCAGCAGCGCGCCCATGTCTGCGTGATCGGGTCGGAATCGAAGACCAAGCTTTACTCCGGCGGCTGGGCGATTGGAGAGACGATTCGGCTGAACGGCGTGTTGTTCACCATCGTCGGCGTACTTGCGCCCAAGATGCAGGAGGGCGCCAACAACGATCGCAATCGGCAAGTCTATGTTCCGTTCAACACCATGAGCGACATCAAAGACACGAAATACCTCGACGGCATCTGGCTCAATTATCGCGGCGATTATCAAATGGTTGAGAAGACTATGCGCGAAACGTTGGGCGTTGCTCATCACTTCAGGCCGTCGGATCACAACGCCATGTATGTTGCGAACCTTATGACGGAACTGCATCAGTTCAGCATGCTGTCGCTGGCGCTGCAGGTGCTGCTATCCCTGGTGGGCGCATTGACGCTGGGCATCGCAGGCATCGGGTTGATGAATATCATGCTGGTGGCAGTGCAGCAACGGACGCGCGAGATTGGCGTTGAGAAGGCGCTGGGTGCGCAGCGCCGGCATATCCTGCTGCAGTTTCTGGCTGAGGCACTGGTGATCACCGGGGTGGGCGGCATCAGCGGAATTATGCTGGCCTACATTGCCTCAATGATGATCGGGCGCATCAAGTTTTACAGCGCGCTGGCCAGTCATGCAGAGGCGGCGGATATTTACCTCAAGATTTCTCCGGCGTCGTTGATTGTTGCCACGGTCATTCTCTCAGTGACGGGACTGGTAAGCGGAATGATTCCAGCGATTCGAGCCGCAAATCTCGATCCCATCGAGGCGCTGCACTACGAATAGCGATACCAATCGCGATAAGGATTGTGAATTGTGCTTGACGAAGTCCGACGCCCATTAGGCTGGAGCGTTGAGGCGCAGCCTTTATTGAGTCGAACGCCAGCAGAATTTTTCCGGTGCACTCGTTGAGAGCTAGATGGGAGGCATGGCGTCAACTACGGGCACTCCGGCAGGAACAATGAACCGGAAGGTGTTCGCGGGGATTGGCACGTTGGGTTGCTCGGCGGTAAAGGTGAAGCGGGTGATGGCTCCGTCGGTCTCTTCAATCTCGATGGCGAGAATGGTGCCGTCGGCGGCCACGGTCAAGGTCATTGAATGAATGCGTTTTTCCTGTCCTCGGGGTTGGCCTGCGAGTTTGTAGGCGCCATTGGGGGCCGAAGCCAGCGTCAGGTGATCGATTTCCTTCTCGAGCAGGGTGTGGCCCAGGAGAAAGCGCAACGGTGAGCGCAGATCGTCGAGCTGCTTGGCGGCAATCCGCTGAACTTGAGGGTCACCCTTCGAATAAAACCACGCGAATTTTCCGTCGAGCAGAAACAGCTTGCCGGCTGGGGATGCGTAGTCCCATCGCATGCGACCGGGTTTGAGCAGCAGCAGCGTTCCACTCTCATTGCGAGACATGCCGAGGCCTTCATAGCTCTCGTTGAATCCCGCTTTAAGTGAGTGGAGATGGTTGTAGTGATGATCGACGCGCTGCGCGAGGTCGTGCGCGGTGGGGGTTGCGAGATTTTTTGTGGACGGTTGCTGAGCGAAAGAAAATGTCGCGAGGCACAAGAAAAGTAGAACGGAAACGGTGCTGCGCATGCGGATACGTGGGCGGAAACTTCCCACCCTTGCGGCAAAAGGCGCCGCAAGGATGGGGCACCCAGCGGTGCGGACAGGGTAAGCGGCTTTTTCAGCCTTCGGGTTCTGGGTGCTGTTGCTGCTGCATGAGTTGCCGCCTGCGCTCATTGAGCGAGTTGAGTGCAACTGGTGCCGCCTGCGGGATCAGTCTTCATTGCGCCGCCGGAATCGAGGCAAAACCCACGGTCGCCGGTCTTGCCGACTGTGGCCGGAACAGCAGTCACGACGTAGCTGGTGACGCGGTCCGTGTTATTCACTGTCACCTTGGTGCAGTTGGTGATAGCGAAGATGTAGCCTGCCTTAATTCCCGTAGCCAGTTCTCCGTTGATTACCTGAGCCGCTGCCGGACCGGGCGCGCCCGCGCTGGGGTCGCCTGCCAAGGCTGGAAGTGAGCACGCATATCCCGTGTTGGGGTAGTTGGACTCGTACATCAATTGCGCCTGCTGAATGGTCTGCAGCGACTTCTGTGCCGATAGCTCATTGGCGTGTTTACGGATGGTGCCAGCCGTAGGAATGGCCACCAGCATGAGGATCAAAATGATAGCGATAACGATCAGCAGTTCCATGAGCGTGAAGCCATTCGGGCCCCCAGACGAAGAGATGTCCGGACGTTCGCCGTGCGGCTGCCTGGATTCGCGCGCGCTGCGCCATTTGTGAATGATCGATGTATTGCGATTCATGGGACTCCATTGCCTCGTTTAAAGCAGCCGGGTCGCCCGACCTACCCCGACAAAATCCTACAGCCTACAGACGCGGAAGGGAAATGGAATGCTCGTGGACGAAGGGACTGAAAGCTAGGGGCTAAGGGACTAGGGACGTAGAGACTAAATGCCCGCACCAGGCGGACGGAGAGCCTAGTCCCTATTACCTACGTCCTCTTTAGTCCTCGTGCCTGTCTCTAACACACCAGCCGGGCGCGGTTGAGCTTGATGCCAGTGAGGCGGCCTAGCAGGGTCACGGCGATGCGTTCGGGGTCGAATAGACGCTGTGCCATGGCTTGCACCTGGGAGGCGTCTACGGCGTCGATGCGGGCGATCACTTCATCGACGGTAAAGAACTGGTGGAAGTACATTTCCTGGCGGGCGAGGTTGGCCATGCGCGAGTTCGAGCTTTCAAGACCCATCAGGATATTGCCACGCAGCTGATCTTTGGCGCGCGTCAGTTCTTCATCGCTGAGGAGATTTTCTTTGAGGCTGCGGAACTCCGCCAGCACTAGATCGATCACTTCCAGAGCTTTGCCCGCTGAGGTTCCGACGTAGACGCAGAGGGAGCCGGTATCGGTGTACGGGCTAAGGTCGGAGTAGATGGAGTAAGCCATTCCGCGTTCTTCGCGAACGGTCTGAAAGAGGCGCGAACTCATGCCACCGCCAAGGACTGTGTTCAAAAGGAGGGTGGCGTAGCGGTTGTCGTCGGTGATGGGCGGCGCGGGCACACCCATGCAGATCTGTACCTGTTCGAGGGACTTTTTGTTTTGCAGAATAATGCGCGCGCTGGCTTCCGGCGCCTTCATCGCAAGCTCCGCTTCACCCGGTGGCAGGGCGCTGAGTTTAGCAGCAACGGATTCTGCGAACTCGTCATGGTCGAGGCATCCAGCCGCGGTGAGCACCATGTTTCCGCCGCGAAAGCTGCCTACGTGATAGTTGAAAAGCTTCTCTTGATCAAGATGACCCACGGTGGTGGTTGTACCAAGGATGGGCTTGCCGAGGGGATGATCTTTCCAAAAATTCTGGGTGAACAGTTCGTGGACCAGGACGTCGGGATTGTCTTCATCGATCTTGATTTCTTCAAGGATCACGCCGCGTTCGCGTTCAATGTCGGCTGAGGCGAAGATGGGATTGAGAACCAGGTCGGCGAGCACGTCGAGGGCTATGGGCACGTGTTCGGTGAGCGATTTGACGTTGAAGCAGATGGTTTCTTTGCCTGTAAAGGCGTCGAGATTGCCGCCTATCGAGTCCATTTCGCGGGCGATGTGCTGGGCGGAGCGGGAGCGTGTGCCTTTGAAAAGCATGTGTTCAACAAAATGGGAGATGCCGTTGGTTTCGGCAGGCTCGCAGCGCGAGCCGGATTTGATCCACACGCCCATGGCGACGGAGCGGAGGTGCTCCATGCGCTCGGTGAGAACGATGAGCCCATTCGGCAGTACGGTGCGACGAAGATTTCGCTCGTTATTCATTGTCATCCGGTCTAGTTCGATTTTCGGTTGAGGAACTATGTTGGCGCCCATCCAACGGCGGCGCATGAGTCAAGGGAGGGCAATCCAGAGGGGTGAGATTGCGTCAGGCTGCATGATAGGCGGAAATGCTCTATTCTGGGCCAAGTCGTGACCATGAACCCCAGCCAGCTAGTTTCATTAGACGCCAATAAGCCGCTTCGCGAAAGCTCGAAGCAGCTATTTGGTTTTGACGGGGCGGGCTTGGCGGCACAGATGGTGGCCGCCGGGGAGCCGGCCTGGCGCGGTCGCCAAGTGGCGGAAGCCATTTATCGTCAACGCGTTGCGGAGATAGATAGGATATCCACATTGCCCGTGAAATTGCGCCAGAGACTCATAGGGCAGGGATGGCAGATTGGCCGGCCTCGAATTTCTCAGGTTTTCACCTCGGTGGACGGGACGGAGCGGTACCTGGTGCAGGGGGCCGACGCCCTGACGGTTGAAACCGTCTGGATGCCGGAAGGGGACGGGGGGGAGGGGGGAGACGATGGGCCGGATGCCGGGGGCCGAGGTGATGCAGAGCCAGCAGGGCCGATGGGGAAGGGCTGGCATCGGGCTACGATCTGCGTGTCGAGCCAGGTGGGGTGCGCGGTCAATTG
>JANXYB010000021.1 GCA_025350325.1 Acidobacteriaceae bacterium | reverse complement strand
CATGGTTCCTTTTGATTATCCGGTCCTGTTTGCGGCTATGGGTGGCGACGCGCAGGTCGCGGCGCGGCTGGATAAGTTTTTCTTGAAACTGCGCTGCTGGGGCGAGCCGTGCTTCAACATTGAAAACGAGCCTGACTTCGTTGCGCCGTATGCGTATGTGTTCGCGGGCATGCCGTGGAAGGCGCAGGAAGTTCTGACGCGCATCGAGAAAGAAACCTTCAAAGGGAGCCCCGATGGCATCCCGGGCAACGACGATCTTGGCGCCACATCCGGCGTGTATGTGTGGAATGCGCTGGGATTTTATCCGGCGGTTCCAGGCATTGGCGGCCTGGTGATCGGCACCCCGATGTTTGACAAGGCGACGTTGCGCCTCGCGGGGGGAAGAACGCTTGTGATCACGCGCAAAGGCGACGGAATCTACGTGCAGAGCGTTACGCTCGATGGTGCGGCATATGCGAATGCGTGGCTGCCAGTCAGCAAGTTGCATGGGGGCACAACACAGATCGAATTCACCATGGGAACTGCGCCAAACAAGCAGCGGGGCAGCTCAAAGGAAGACCGGCCGCCGTTGTTTCGCTAGAAGCAGTTTCGGAAAATACATAGACTTTTTGAGGTTGGTGAAGGATGGCGTTTTCCTTATGAAAAAGCCACTTGAGTGCGTGCTTTCGGTGTACAACAATTCCGAAACGGCTAGAGGCACAAGCTCAGACCCGACCACTTTATTTTAGAAGCCGGTGACGGCGCTGTGGGCAGACCATGCCTTGAGGACCGGTCTGTCTAACCCTGGCCATTTTCCTCGATAAGCCGGTCGACGAGGGGAATGAGTGGTTCGCCGGTGCGTGGCAGCACAAAGGCGTTCGCAGTGGCATCCCAATCCAATTTGAAACTAGTTGCCAGAGCCGAAATCCAAATTTGGCGCACGGGTGCATTTGGCGTGATAACGAACTTGACGGCGGGCTCGTCAAACAGGACATTGAGAACGCCGCCCTGTTCTTCGACCTCAAATCCGGCGTCATTTTCCTCTTCGCGCGTCATTAAATGTTTTTTTAATGCATCTAGGGCGGTTTCAACGAGACGGCGGAAATCCAGTTCGTCCAACATGGCATCAGTTTAACAAGAGAACGTGACGCGCGTCCCGAGATAAGCCCGAGGCAACTGGATGAGATGGTCTTCCACATTGGCGGTGGTGCTGGGTATGATGCCGGCAGTGTGCTGGGCACAAGCGAGGCCTGCGGCACCGCAGTCAGCGACTCCTTCGCCATCTCAACTGGTGCGCGAGGTCGCGTATAACGAATTGCACGACCATGACCGGCACGGGTATTGGCGCTATTCGGTCGAGCGACGCGAGCAGCAGCAAACGCGAGTTGAAGACCAGATCGAGACTGCGGATGGACCGGTTGCAAAGCTGGTTAAAAGCAACGGTTTCCCGCTGGATGCGGCCCATCAACAAGCGGAGCAGGAGCGGCTGGAACACTTGCTTTCTTCTCCACTGGAGCAGGCGCACTCGCGGCAGGAGCATGAAGAAGATGAACGGCGGATCACGCGCGTTCTGACAGTATTTCCCGATGCATTTCTGTTCGACTTGGTAGCGGATGAAGGCGTGTACCATCATCTGCGCTTTCACCCCAATCCCACTTTTGCCGCGCATTCTATAGAATTGAAGATTTTGCACGCGATGAGCGGTGACCTCTGGATCGATATCCGCAGCAAACGGATGGCGCGTGTAGAGGGCTCGCTGCAGAGTAACGTGGATTTCGGATTTGGGGTGCTGGGACGGTTAAACAGAGGTGGGTGGTTCCGTTTGCAGCGCACCCAGGTGAGGGCCACCGAATGGAAGACGCAGGCCCTCGAAGTACATATGAATGGCAGCGCGATGCTGCTGAAAAATATTGCGCGGGAGACCAGCGAAGTGCGCGGTGGCTTTATCGAGGTAGGATCGAATATCGGTCTCGCCAAGGGCATTGACCTGCTGCGCACGGAGTCCTCGGCAATGCTCGCCGGGCCTGCGGCTAGCGGCGGCGGCGGTCTGCACAGCATTCAAAATAGACATTGAGACCATTGCCGGATGGGGCAATGATTGCAGCGCGACACTAAAGTCGGCTCTAATTGCGCCGATAGTTTCTAGCATGGAAATCGGTCCGATTCCCGGAATACGAGCGATTGGCGTACCCAAGGCACTACGGGCCGAGAGCGTGGTGCCTGCATCGTCTCGGATCGAAGCGACGTTGCGTACTGGAGACGAAACGTATTCCTCAAATCGGCAAACGCCTGAGCGTGGACTCGAAGGGGAAGAGTCGGATACGGTTGAATCGGAGGATGCCGAAGAGGCATTGAGGGCTGTGGCATCCGGCGCAGGAAAAGTCGATCTCATTGCGTGACGTATCAGGAAAGACGAAACACTGGTTGAGTCTGAGATAGATAAAGTGATTTATGAACTCCAATAAATTAAGGCATCCTTCAAATCCCATTAATGTCCACGATTTGATCTTGTTGCCCACGTTCATGCTTTCCCACGCATGACGGCGGTTATGGAGTGGGCACTCGGCCTCTCTACCCGATTGACCTCGCTCCAGCCATCGAGATCGAACTAGTTTCATCTCCCTTCGATCCTGACATCTTGCAATTTATCAACGTGTACGTTAATTTACTAACTAGTTAGTTAAAGATGATAACGAAAAACTCAGATACGCCAGCTTCCACTCGCTCGGCCGAGTCGCGATCGCGCATATTAAGCGCCGCGTTGCGAGAGTTCAGTGCACACGGCATGGCGGGCGCCCGCACTGAGAAGATCGCCGCTGCCGCCCGGGTAAACAAGGCGCTGATTTATTACCACTTCGGGAGCAAAGAGAAGTTGTACGTTGCCGCCGTGGAAATGATTGCCGGTAAGATTCATGAACAATCGATGGCTGTGTACATGCGTGAGGCGAGTCCTGGCGAGCGGCTTCTAAGGACGGCGCTAGGGCATTTTGACCGCATTCTTGCGCAGGGAGAATTTCAGAGCCTGATGCAGCAGGAAATGATGCGGCTTCACAAGGGCGATTCGGGGGTGCTGCCGATTCTGGTGAAGAGGGCTTTTGCGCCTTTACAAGCGATGTACAAGGCAACGGTTTTGGAGGGCATAGCTGCACGAGAGCTGATTGACGTTGACTGGATGCAGATCCAATTGTCGGCGCTGGGGGCGAATGTCTTTTATTTTTTGAGCGCCCCGGTTTGGCCGTTGGTGATGGGGATCGACCCGTTCGCTCCGCAAGTGCTGGCTGCACGAAGGCGCGCGGTGGTGGAGTTTTTGGGGCAGGCCATCTTCACTGATCGGGTTTATGGGGCCGGTTTAGCGGCGAAGGTTCTAGCCGATACGCCGATGGCTGAATTCAAGCGGGATCGGCCACATGCTAGGGAGAAAAAATGAACGCAAGGAACAGGGTTTTCATGATTTTGGGGCTGCTCACTTTGGGCTCGCTGATCTGGTATTTGCTGACGGCTCGTCCGACTGGCGATTTGAAGCTGATTGGGACTGTCGACGCGAATGAAGTGCTGGTGAGCGCAAAGATTCCGGGGCGCATTCAAACACTGAGCATTGATGAGGGCCAGTCAGTGAAGGCGGGGCAGTTGATCGCGGTAATCGAAGCTGACGACCTAAATGCGGCGCGCAAGGCGGCGCAGGCAACGGTCACGAGCCAGCAGTCGAAGCTGAACGAGACGTTGGAGACGGTGCGACAAACGCGGGGTGAGACGAGCAGCGCCACGGTGAACGCCCAGGCTCAAGTTGCCGCCGCGAAGGCTGCACAGGCAGAGGCGCAGGCACTACTCGAGCATCAGCACGCCGACACCACACGAACGGTGGCGCTCGCCAAGCAGGGAATCATGAGCGCACAGGCCAGCGATGAGGCAGTGAGTAGCCTGCAGGCCGCACAGGCTGCAGTGGCAAGTGCACGGGAAAACGTTGCGGCTGCCGAGGCTTCGTTGCAGCAGGCACGCGCGCACGAACTCCTATCCAAAGTAAACGCGCACACTGTAGACACGACGCGCGGACTGGTGGCGAACGCCAAGGCTCTCGCTGATCAAGCGGGCGTGGAGTATGGCTACACACAGGTTGTGGCTCCGCTGGCGGGGAAGGTGAATGTGCTGGCGGCGCGTCAGGGCGAGGTGCTGGCGGCAGGCGCGCCCATCGCGACTGTAATGGATCTGACGCAGACATGGATCTATGCGCCATTGCCTGAGACGCAAGCGGACGCAGTGCTGTTGGGCGACAGCTTGCGGGTGCAGATGCCGAGCGGGGCATCTCTTCAGGGCAAGGTAATCGCAAAGTCCGCTGAGGCCGACTTTGCCACGCAGCGCGATATCAATGGCAGCCGCAAGCGCGATATTCGAACGGTGCGGCTGAAATTGCTGATCGACAATCCCGACGAGAAATTCGTGCCGGGGATGACCGCTGAAGTCTACATACCCAAAAACAAGCTGGTGAAACAGTGAGTGCTTCGACTCAGCCCGGACCCGCAATGAACGACGCCCCTGCGCTGCCGGGTGGCGGGGTGCCTGCGATTTCCGTTGAGAATATCGTGAAGCGTTATGGGGATTTTGAAGCGGTCAAGAAAGTGAACTTCTCAGTAGCCGACGGGGAAATATTTGGATTGCTGGGGCCGAACGGAGCAGGTAAGAGCACGCTGATTCGCATGATGACGACGCTCATCCCGGTGACTGCCGGCAGGGCGATGGTCGGCGGCCACGATGTTACCAAAGAGCCGGATGCAGTGCGGCGCATGATCGGCGTTATTCCGCAGGCGCTGACCAGCGATCAGGACCTCACCGTCGAAGAGAACCTCAGTATTTATGCCAAACTCTACAGCGTGCCGCGGGCGCAGCGTGAAAAGAATATTGCTGCAGTGCTGGAAGCGGTCGATCTGACCAAGTGGCGCGGCGCGCAGACCAAGACGCTTTCTGGCGGCATGCGGCGGCGGCTTGAAATCGCACGCGGACTGGTGCATGATCCGCGCATTTTCTTTCTGGACGAGCCTACGACTGGCCTCGACCCGGTCTCGCGCATCGCAGTGTGGGAGATGCTGAACAACCTCAAGAAGACCCGCAATCTCACCATGCTGCTTACCACGCATTACATGGAAGAGGCAGACCGCCTATGCGACCGCATTGCGATTGTCGATCACGGAACTTTGGTGGCCCTGGGTACTCCGGTTGAATTGAAGCAGAGCATGCCGGGATCAAATGTTGTCGAGGTGCAATTCAATCGAGAAGACGCGGAGTGGCAAGCGCGCCTTGAGGCTCTGCCCGATGTGACGGAAGTGCAGTCGCAGGCGGCAGGCGTCTACCGCGTACTTACGGCCAACGGGTCGCAAACGACGACGCAGCTGGTTGAGATGGCGGCGTCGCTGGGCGAATCGCTCACTTCTCTCAGCGTGCAGAACACCTCGCTCGATGACGTTTTTGTTCATTACACGGGCCGGCAACTGCGCGACGAACAGGTGAAGGCTCTCAACTTTGTGATGCCGCCGCGGCCGGGGGCGCAACCATGAACAGGATGCTCGCCATAGTCGAGCGCGAGATGCGCAAGTTCTTTCGCTCACCGGTCTTAATGATCATGTCGATGATGCTGCCGCTGGTGCAGCTCATCATTCTCGGCAATGCATTTGGGGGCAAGGTGCGCGGTGCACATGTTGCGGTGGTGGACTACGATCACGGGCCGCAGGCACTCAAGGTGCGCGAGGCATTCGACTCCGTTGCTGTCAACATTGCCACGTTTACCACGGTGAATTACAACGACGAGACGCAGGCCCGCGAGGACGTGCGCACGGGCAAAGTCGATGCGGCAGTGATTATTCCTGCTCAATATTCGCGACGTGTTTATGCCCAGGATGCGCCGCGGATTGGTCTTATCGTCGACAACTCAGACCAATTCTTGAGCAGCAGCATTGAGGGCGAGATGCAATCGCTGGTGCAAGCGCTGAATCAGCCAGTCATTCAGACGCGAGTCGTGAAAAATATTGCGCTGGAGTTTGTCGAACTCTATCCCTTTGTCGAGTACATGAAGTATTTGCTGTCAGGCTCGATCGCGCTTGCCATGTACATCTCGGTGATGATCGGCGGAGGCATGTTGTACATCGACGACAAGGCGCGGGGCGTGCATGAGGGCTACCTGGTCACCCCGATCACTAAACTTGAATTGGTGATGGGCCTCAACATCGCTGGCGCCATCAAGGCGGTTCTCTCAGGCATTTGTCTGACGGTGATTGGCTCTCTGATGGCTGGGCTCGGGGTCATCTTTCATCCGATGGCGCTGGTGCAATTATTCTCCCTCATCCTGGGCACATCGATTGCGTTCAACGGGATGATGTTTTTGATGATGGTGCGGGTCGATGATCCTCTGGTGCCGCGCGCCATGTTCGGGGTGTTGAATACGCTGTTGTTCTTCCCGTCAGGGGCTATCTATCCCATCGCCGCGTTTCCGCCGTGGCTACGAGCGATCGCTCTTGTCGATCCATTTACCTATGCGATTCACGGCTTCAAGGCGATTTTGTTGCAGAAAACCGGTGATCTCGGTTAGCTTGCCTTTCAGGTCTGATCGCGGCTCC
>JANXYB010000139.1 GCA_025350325.1 Acidobacteriaceae bacterium | reverse complement strand
CCTTAACCCGGGACGCCTGATACTTCCGGCTCTCGGCATCGCTTGATTTATTCCACTACTGACGGCACGTTGGCGCGTGGATAAAGCGGGAACATTGGCGCTTAAGGTTCCACCCGTAGTTGAGACGACGGGCGAAAGCATCTCTGTGTGAGCCCATGGCAGGCCTGCGCGATATGGGGTCGCAATGAGGTCAACTGACGGTACGAGGTATGACCGAATCGCAAAGAAGTGGCTGAGGTCCAGTAGCCTCCTGAGGCTGCGGTAAACCAATAATTTCCTGCGGGAACTCCGGGGATTTCGAACGAACCGTCGGAGTGCGCGATGCCTTCAATTGTGCTCCACGCGTTACCGTTCAGAACTGACGCTCCGATGAAGACCTTCGTCAGGTCTTCTAAACCGGTAACATTGCCGGCCGCGGTAACGTAGTTATCTATGGCCGTGCCTCGGATCGTCCCCAGGGGAGTAACGCTGAAGTCCTGAGTAATCGCTACAGAGGCCGCGTTTGTCGCCTTTATTTTAAATGCGTTCATGAGACGCGATTGCAAATGCGTCGGAGTCCAGGTGAGTGTGTTGCCACTGATCTGTGCACCGCTTGGCCAGAAACGATCGCCAGTTGGACGCTGGGTCGGTTGTACTGATCGCATATGTGTAAACGTCACCTTCGTTCGCCGCTGTGGGCGCTGAGCTGGTGATTGCAAGCGCAGGCGGTGGCGCTGGCGGTGGCGGAGTGACCGGATTAGTAGCGCCACCGCCGCCGGAACACGCCGACATCGATAAGAATACGACTAGCAGCACGGCGATCGCAGGAGTTTTACCCGAATTTTTGCGCGTCAACTTCAAACAAGAATTTAGCCAAGGTGTAATAGACATTCGATCTCTCCTGATCAATGCTTTCCGGTGCACGCAGTACTCTCGATTCGCCATTCCATGTACGTTGGCTGAGTTTGTCATTGTCCGGTTCCAGCGTCGGTCAGCGTTACCGTCCGAGTTGAGCTCGATGTTCCCACCGTTTGGCTTCCGAAGGATAGAGCAGACGGGCTCAAAGTAAGGGCAGTTCCTGTCGCAGTAATTGGGACCGACAACACCGGATTAATTGGATCCGAGCTGGTGACGACAACTGACGCGCTCCGCATACCACTGAGGGTTGGTGTCACGGTTACGTCCAGCGTGCAGCTTGTAAGGGCCGGCAGCAGCACGCCACATCCGTTCGCGACCAGCGCGAAGTCAGAAATGTTACCGCGACCAATTGAAATGCCGTTGATTATCAGCGGTGCATCTCCGCTGTTGGAGAGGATGAGAGATTGCGCGGCGCTGGTAGTTGCCATGACCTGGATACCGAACATCAACGGTACCGGCAGAATGCTTGCCACCGGAGCGATTCCGTTGCCGTTAAGCGCTACACTCTGAGGGCTCCCCGGAGCATTATCGGTGACCGAAACGATGGCCGATCTCAAACCACGGGCCAGGGGCTTGAATGCAATCGAGATTGCACAATTAAATCCTGCGGCAACAGTTAGGCGGCAAGTCGTAGTTTTAGTAAAGTCGGTAGCATTCGCTCCCGTGATCACAATGCTGCCAATCGACGTTGGTGCCAAACCGGTATTGGCGAGCGTAATGGTGAGTCCCGTACTGGACGTGTTAACAACTTGATTGGGGAAGGTCAACGATGATGGCAACAGAGAGACATTTGGAAGTTGTTCCGTTGCCGCTCAGCGACACAGACTGTGAGATCGCGGGGCTCTTGGCGGATACGTTCAGGAATGCTGATCGATTGCCTGCTGCGGCCGGGGTGAAAGTCAGGCCGATGCTGCAGGTTGCGCCGGTGGCTACCGTGACTGGGAACATCGCACCGCAGGACTGCGTGAGTGCAAACTCTGAGACATTTGCGCCTCCGAAACCGATGCTGTCGATGACGAGCGGTGCGGTACCGCCAGCATTAGAGACAGTAACCGTGAGGGGCGAGGCGGTTGTGGTATTGAGCGGCTGATCACCGAACGATATTGCCGCGGGGGCTAGGACCAGCAGTGCTGAAACACCTACACCGCTGAGCGCAACCGTCGGCCGTATGTTCAGTGGGTCATTCGTTGTGAAAACCAGGTTGGCAGCTCGCACGCCGATGGCGGATGGCGTAAACGCCACGCTGGCGGTGCAGGTGCCCAGGGGGGCCAGCGTGCTGCCGCAGGAATTAGTAAGTGTGAAATCTCCAGAGTCCAAGCCTGTGACTGCTGCGCCCACAAATACTAATGTTCCCGGGCCCGCGTTGTTAATCGTCACCGTCTGAGCGGTACTGACTAAACCGACAAGTTGATCCGGAAAAGTGAGCGTTGATGGAGTTACCGTGACGCTCGGATTGAGCCCGACCGAAACGACATTTGACCATCCCGATTCTAGAGTCGTCGTTGTCGCAGGAGGAGCAAAAGCTGAGGAGTTAATCGCCTTGACCCGGTAGAAAACTGTAACTCCTGCTTGCGGTGCGTCGGTGGAGGTCATGGTGCCGCCCCATCCGATACCGGCAGACACACTCGGTAAGGTCACCGGACTTGAGAATGCCGGATCTACGTCTCTCTCTACGACAAAGCCAGTCTCACTCGCCGAGTTATCGGTCCAAGTAAGGACTACGTTCAGTGGGTCCGTAACTCCGTCGGCGACCAGGTTCATCGGCGTTTCGGGCGCGACTTGAAGAACCATCGGCCGCATCATGTCATTCTCTTCATGGCCCAGCAGGTGGCAGTGCCAGACATATTCCCAGCCGAAGTTTATGACGTGGTTGATCCTGTCAGGGGTGGTTCCGGCTGAATTCAACAGAGCCATCGCTGGGTCGGGCTGTTCCGCCGGCATGGTTACGTCCATGCGGCGAATGCTGTCCGGGATTGGCCAGGGTAGTTTCATTGCCATGGGCCGCAATGCCACGAATTCGATTTCCATCCGTTGCAGGCAGGATCGTGGTTGGGAAACCGGGGCACGCTTCGGTTACTACGGGAGCAGTCTGAGTGTGACAATCAACTGCACCATGCACCAAGCCACCCACGCCAGGAGCACTCAGCGTCATCGGCGGCCAGAACCACATTCCGTAGTCCCAGCGGCCCATGGGGTTCATTGAACTGCCATCAGGATTGTCCGGCCACTGGTTCGTCATGTACGTATGAGGAAACCAAAGGTCGCCATTTCCATTAGGGCCAGACGGATTCCCTGTTCCCCAACTCCACGTCGGGTCTTGTTGCGCAAGCGTGGCGAGTGACGCGAATGCCACCGCACCGGTCCCTTGAGCGGTGCCACTATCCGCGATCGTTACATCGGGTGCGACGCTGCAGGAGCCTCCGCTGGTGAGCGCAATGTTGAGGATTGCGCCATGGATAACCGTCCCAAAGCCATTGCTTGTGTCTCCTACCGTTGCGATTGCGGTGGGTAGCGACGAGCATGTACCGTTGATGAATCCGATAGCGGTTGTGGCCTGGTTGTAGTTCGATCCAGGTGCGAGGACTGGGACGCTGTAGATAGGCGCCATCGCCGGATTGGCTGGGACGAAAGTCTTATCTTGAATGACGAGGGGAATCTCTACTGCGGGAATCACACCGGTGCTGATCAATTGTGACTCGATCGGGTCCTGCAAAACATAAGCGCCAGCTTCACCGGAGTAAACGTTCAAGCGGGTCGTTCCGTAAGAATGGTCGTGATAAAACATCAACGGCGCGCTTTGCTGATTGGTGTAATAGAACGTCAACGATCCCTGACCGGGATCATTGGTCAGCCAGGCGGGACTGCATTTGGCCAGCACCCAGCGGTGATCGTTGCGCTGCACGGAGGAACGGGAATCACTTGCCCGTTTGAATCGAAAAACATGTCGGGAACGAACTGTACGCTGTCCCCTCGTTGGTTGACTGCTGCGGTATCGCCCTTTGCAACGGTCCACTGATGGGGCGTACCGTCGCTGATCCAGGGAGTGTTGCCACCATGCAGATGTAGGGTCGCGCGGTTTTGCTGGTAAGGCGCTCCGTTGTTCATGTTCATCCCGGCGCCCATAACGCTGGTATCTACCGGAATCACAAGATCGCCGCCACTGCCCGCTGGTAGCATGTTGGTGAATTTCACGCGAACCGGACGGTCTCTTTAGGCGACGATTTCCGGCCCTAGATACTGAGGAGTGGTTGGCGGAGCGATCGAATTGGCCCCTGGAGTGTCGGTACCGTTGTTCAGCTGAATGTAGCCGCGCAGTGCGGTAGCAGGAAGATCCGAATGCATCTTTTGCGAGTACAGTTTTAATCCAATTTCGTAATAATCAGAACCTGGGAAAGTGATCGTATTTGGGACGGCAACCGGCAGCAAGGGCAACGAATCGACAAACTTTCTCAATCCTGTGTTCGGAACTATCCCGCTGATTGCGCCCGTTGCCGAATCTAATGTCACCGTCGGCAGTGGGCTGTTCGCGTAGTTCGGAAACGTGCCGAAATACAGTTTATCCAGGGTCAACGCAGGTGCCGCTGGGGCTAAAGCCATCGAACTCGCCGACATCCGTCGGGTCGCGAGTCGCGCGCCAGGAACAGCCGGCCCTTGAGTTATGCGTCGCTCGGCAGCATTGGCGGCGGCGGCTCTCCGTTGCGCGATGGTGGCACACCGCATCGATTTGCATGGAGTGGCGAGGCTCGAGCCTGTGGCGGTCGGACAATCATGCGTTACGGGGGCAGAATCGACCACAGGCGCCCCCGTGGGACCCCAACATTAAGTCAGGCGCAGGCCTCGCATGAGCTCGGGTTCGGCGTTGGGCCAACATGCGGGAGTGAGTATGTCGGTAGCATTACGGCCTGCTGTTGAAGGAGGGTATAGGGTGGCACACTTTCAGGAGGTCACTCGCTGCCCTTCTCACCGCGAAGAAGGATTCAATAAAGATTGTGCAAGAGCTGATGCGCCGTGCGGATCCAAGAATCACAATGGCGCTAAATGCACAGGGTGAAGAACAAGGTAAGCGTGCAGATCAGAAGCATGTCAGCGGCCTATTTCTCGTCGATGAAAAGCCAAGCTAAAAACCTCTACGACACCAAAGGCCGCCTAAGTCCCGGCGGCCTTTGATAGAGGTTGTCAGTGGCAAAGATAAAGGCTATTTCAATGCGCTGCCGCCCTTATCGTGCCCCGATTTGAGCAGCGCATGTGCTCAACTCATCCCTGCAATCTATCAATTTTAAATTGGATGTTTGGTGGACCTGACCGGGATCGAACCGGTGACCTCTTCCATGCCATGGAAGCGCGCTCCCAGCTGCGCCACAGGCCCACAGTGCTGCGGGGATGCAACTCCCCTATTGTCTCTGCTATGGGTCGATTCGTCAAACAACACTTTGCAGCCTCGTTGGTGCCTCAACACCTCATTCGTGAGGCTTAGGGACACTCAGACCGCCGGGAACAAAAACTTGAGCATCGGCCTGACCCGCCCCGCCCAGCTTCCCTCGTCATGGGTGCCGCCGTGCACCATCTCAAAATGCATCGTCTCGCCGGGCCGCCACCCGTTCGCCTTGAGCCGTCGCGCCAGATGCTCAGCGTCGCGCAGCGTTTTCTGCCCTTCGCGGTCGCCCACGTCCAGCCACACCCGCGGCCGCTCCCAGATCTCAGGAGCCCGCTCATTGAGGTAACCCAGAATGCTCTTGTGATTCCACCAAACGCTCGGCGAAAGCAGCGCCAGCCGCCCAAACACTTCAGGATGCCGCAGCCCCAGATAGAGCGAGACCAGCCCGCCGAGCGACGAGCCGCCCATTCCCGTGCCGTCACGGTCGGTGCGCACCCGATATTTGCTGGCGATCCAGGGCATCAACTCGCGCGTGAGCAGCCTGCCATAGGCATCCGCCTCGCCCCCGCCCATCTGCCGATTGGGCTCATGGGTGTATTCCGCGAGCCGGCGGTCGCCAGTGTTGTAGATGCCCACGATAACGAGCGGCTCAATTTCGCCAGCCTCGATCGCAGCGTCCGCCTGCTCCCGCACCTGCCAAGTGCGTCCGTGAATGTATGACGTCCGCCCGTCAAACAAATTCTGCCCGTCGTGCATATAGAGCACTGGAAAAACTTTATTCGGTTCAAGATCGTAGTCTGGCGGAAGATAAACAATCAGATCACGTTCGTTCGGCAAATGGCTGCTAGGGAAAGCGTTATGCACGCGGAGTCGGGGATGCGGCGCACCCTCGGTCGCCTCCGCTGGTACCTCGACTCTATCCTCGTTGATTTCCGGTTTTAGATTCAATTTATGCGATTCCCAGGTACTTCGATGCAGGGTCGGTCATGCCGCCTTGAGACGGCAAAGAGGTCCTACTTTAAGATGAGCCGTGGCTGTTACATTACCAAGGAAAGCGGCGTTCTCCAACCTTAGACGCCGACACTAGCTCGCACTATGGATTTTAACGACGCGACCGTCAGCTCAGGGAGCTACCCGTGAACCGTGAATATCACAAATGGCATTCCTCGCGCCTCGGCCGCGATATGGAATTACTCGTCTTCGGCCATACAGGTTTGCCTGTACTCGTATTTCCCACTTCGGGCGCGCGCTTCTATGAATTTGAAGAGCGCAGCATGGTTGCCGCCCTATCAGGCAAGATCGATGCCGGTCAGTTGCAGCTCTTCTGCGTCGATTCAGTCGACACTGAAAGCTGGTACAACCGTCAGGTTCCTCCGCGCTGGCGCATCGCCCGCCACGTCCAATACGAGGATTACCTGATTCATGAGGTTGTGCCACTTATCCGCCTCATAAATAACAACTTCCATCTGGTGTCGCTCGGATGCAGCTTTGGCGGGTATCATGCGGTCAACATCGCCTTGCGCCATCCCAACGTTTTCACCGGCATGCTCTCCATGTCCGGTGCCTTCGACCTGGCCAAATTCCTCGGCGGGTACTACGACCAAGACTGCTACTTCAACCTTCCCACGAACTACCTGCCCGATCTCAGCGATTCGTGGTTTTTTGATCGCTACCGCCGCAACACCTACATCCTCGCTACCGGATGGGATGACCAATGCCTGGGCCAGAACCAGAACCTCGACCGCATCATGAGCCAAAAGGGCATCCCGCACAAACTCTATATTTGGGACTCGTTCAATGCGCACGATTGGCCCACATGGCAGCGGATGGTGCAGGAATACCTTTAGATCAGAGGGAAGCAATTTAAAGATCATTTCTCATACGGAATATCAGAAGTATCAAAGGAGACCTTTATGCATGATCTGAATCCATACGAAAAATTCCTTGATGGACGCCCCATCGAAATTATCCTCGCCGCTACTCCCAACTCGATCGCTGAGCATCTAGACAAAATTGGGCCGGCAAAAATTACCATTGCCCCAGCCCCCGGCAAATGGAGCCCCGCGGAAATTGTCTGCCACCTCGCAGACTGCGAAATCGCCTTCGGCTTCCGCCTCCGCCAGACCCTGGCCGAGGAGAACCACGTCATACAGCCCTTTGATCAGGACAAGTGGTCGGCGCCCTATCTAGGCCTTCCCGCAAAAGAGGCATTGGCCACCTTTACCGCGTTGCGCAACTGGAACCTGCTTCTGATCGCGTCCTCGCTGCCCAAGGCCGCCTCGAAAACCGTTACCCACCCCGAGCGCGGCACCATGACCTTTCGGACCATCGTTGAGACCATGGCTGGTCACGATTTGAATCACCTTAGCCAACTCCAGCGCCTCGCCTCGCAGAATACCTCTGTTTTGAAAGGGCGCTAGCCGCACCAGCTTGGTAAAACTGTGTGTTTTTGCCGCTGTTTTCCGGTACGGTGATTTCGACGCCAGATGGCGGGTTATCTCGTTTTTGTTTATCTGTGCGCGACATTTCCAGCCGGCAGAGACACTTCTCCGCGCTCATGTCTGGGGTTGATCGGGATCAGTTGCTCATGCGCAGTAGATTGTCCGTCGTTGCGGCCATCTGAAATAACCATTCAACTCGCTCCAGTCCGCGGAGCTTCGCCTGTCGCAGTCTATCCTGCTTTATCCAGCCAAATACCTTCTCATCCAGCTTGCGTTTCGTCGCTCTCTGTCAATCAACTCGGCCACTTCGGGTTGAGTACTACGCGGGCGGTGGGCCCACTTAGAAGGACTTTGCCGGCTGAGCCGCGCGCCGCCGCGCGCAGGCTGAGCCGACCTTCGATAACAGTTTTCGCAAGTTCCTCTCGACTGTAATAGTCAGTCGAGCAATAAGTGCGCGCGTAAACGCCGCTGTTGGTGGGAGACTTATACCGACTTCATATGGTGTACAGCGGCATAGCCAGACGAAACGACGATTCCGATTGCAATTGCTGTTGCCGATCTCGTAAACAGAGCGGCTGCAACTGCGCTCACCGACCAGACAAGCAATGCCCAGGTCAAGGTGTCCGATTTTTTGCTGTAACTCTTTCTCACTCTTACGAGAAATCGACTTCTGTATTCCTCTTGCATTGCTTTTTCTCCGTATCCCATGATTGATATGACGGTGGAGAGGACAAACTGCTCCTGCATCCAAACCGCACCTTGCGCTTAATCTGCTTACCTATTCAATTGGCAATTCTCGACTCTGCCAAACGCGCCGGTCACGCCACTCGCACCGGTCCTCGATCCGCATGACGCCACGGATGAGTTAGTACGCTTCAGATTCCATAGGACTGTACTTCAGAAGTTAACCTTGATCTGTGCGTCCGGCAATACGGCTTTCGTGCCATCGGAAATCATTCTGGGCAAAGTGTTGGCGTTGCCAACCCACGCACAGAGGCTAAACGGCCGTTTGTCTTCGTGCTCGTTTTTTACTCGGCAGCCAAGCTCAACTGATGGCGCACGTCCGCTCCGCGAATCCAAAAAATTACGTCGGTCGCGATATTCGAGGCATGATCGGCGATGCGTTCCAGACTGCGCGAAACCATCAGCCCGTTCATTGCCTGCTGTGTGTACTGCGGCTGTGCTTGTATAAGCTTGAGCAGGTCGGCGTGTGCGCGACGGTTCATGCGATCGATCTCATCATCCATTTCGCGCACGGTGTCCGCGAGGCGTGCATCGCCCTCGAGCAGCGAATGAATAGCCGTGCGAATCATTCGGCCGGAATATTCCCCCATGGCAGCGAAGTCCACAGGCAACTCAATAAATTCCGTCTTCAATATATCTTTGGTGCGGCGCGAGATGCCCATGGATTGGTCCCCAATGCGCTCAAGATCGCCGTTGATTTTGATCACCGCCAGGATAAAGCGCAGATCGATAGCCATCGGTTGTTCCTTGGCTAACAGTTCATAAGCCATTTCATCTAATTCGCGCTGCGCTGAATTGATGGCAGTCTCATTCTGTTTGACGTACTGGCAAAGTTGACGGTCGCGCAAAAGGTAGGCGTCAAGCGCGGATTCAACTGCCTGCTGCGAGAGCGCAGCCATGGCAAGGAGCTTGTCCTTGAGTTTAGCGAGTTGAAGCTGGAAGTGAATACGCGGCACGACTGTTTTTCTCCTACAGACGATTGTGCATCATCCTATGTTACTGGCAGACAAATTTCCGTGAACTCCAGATCCTGAAGCCCGCCGATTTGATAACCCACACTAGCATCGATAAGCCTTTGAACTCCAGACACCTCTATCTCGTGGACGCAACGCCGGGGGTATAGGCTATCAGAATGAACGCGCCTCCATCTCACATCGGTTCAATGCTCACCTTTGACCCCGCCCATTGCGAACAGCGCCAGGTCTACAAGCTGATGACAGGCATTATCGTGCCGCGACCGGTTGCACTGGTTTCCACTGTTGACACGAGTGGCTTGGTCAACCTTGCGCCTTTCAGTTTTTTCTCCGGCGTAGGTTCGGCGCCGCCGACGGTGCTCTTCTGTCCAGCCTTGCGAACCCCAGGCGGGGGCAAAGACGGGCAGCGCAAAGACACTCTGCGCAACGTTGAGCAAACCGGTGAGTTTGTGGTGAACGTCGTAAGCGAAGCCATCGCCGGTAAAGCCAATGCAACGGCGGCAGAAGTATCACCCGAAGTCGATGAGTTCGAGCTTGCCGGCCTGACGCCGCAGGCCAGCGAAACGGTGCGGCCGCCGCGCGTTGCCGAGTCCCCAGCGCAGATGGAATGTCGCTTGCTCCAGGTCATCTACACCAGCCACTCCCCCGGTGGAGGCGTCATCGTCTTAGGCGAAATTGTTCGCTTCCACGTGCGCAAAGAACTAATCGATGATTTCCGTGTCGACCCCACCGGTCTCGATGCTGTTGGTCGTATGGCCGGCAATACATGGGTTCGAACCCATGACCGCATCGAGTTAGCCCGGCCGAAATAGCAGCTTCGTACTCTGTTACATCTGACGTCGTATGATGCTTCGCGTCAGGTATGAAATACATCAAGCCTCGGTCAGATCTTTGCCTTTGCCTCGTGGCCCAGCATCGCCAACCCCGCCAGCAACAGCGCCACGATCACCACCGTAATCGCGAGCACATTAGAGTAACCGCCCCAGCGTTCAGCGGCCAGCGCCTGCGCCTTTGCGTTCCACGAGGTGACGAGGCCGCCCAACTGGTAAGCAAGACCAGGCGCGGTCGCGCGCATCGGCGCAGGGGTTAGTTCGGTCAGATAAGCAGGGACAACTCCCCACGCCCCCTGCACCATGAATTGCATCAGCACCGCGCCAATGCCTAGAGTCAGTGCTGTGTGCCCGTAAGCCCATAGCGGAATCGCAAGCATCGATAACAGCGCCGCCGTAACGATGGCGCGCTTGCGTCCCCACTTTTCTGAGAGGCTCCCGAAGAAGAACCCTCCCGCAATCTGTGCGACGCCGTACAATACACCAATGATCCCCACGACTCGCGGGGTGAGTCCGATCTGTACCTCCAAAAATGTTGGATAAACATCCTGCGTGCCATGCGAAAAGCTCATGAACGCCGTCATCAAAAGCACTAGAAAAAGGAACCTTGGCAGGAAGGCGACAAGACCTGCCGATCGCTTGACTACGACCGAACCAGCCAGGCGTTCTTTGCGCAGCTTTTCGCCCGCGAGCCACACTGGAGACTCCGCCACACGCGCCTGTACATAAAACACCAATAGCGCCGGGGATGCGCCGAGAATGAAGAGCCCGCGCCAGCCGATTGCGTGAAAGAAAAGCGCGAACGCTGCCGATGCGAGAATCGATCCAAGCGCGTAGCCCTCCTGCAGAATGCCCGAGAAACCGCCCCGACCCTCTTTCGGCAAAGTCTCAAAGGCCAGCGCTGCACCCACGCCCCATTCACCGCCCATCGCAATTCCAAACAGCGCGCGCAACACCATCAACGCTGCGAGCGACGGAGCGAACGCACATGCCAACTCGATCACCGAAAAGCTGAGAATGTTGATCATCAGTATCGGGCGGCGGCCGAAGCGGTCGGCGAGCAATCCAAAAACAATTGCGCCCACCGGCCGAAATGCCTGCGTCAAGAAGACGGCGCCGAGCACCTCGGATGGCTTGGCATGAAAGTCCGCCGAGATTGCCTTGACGCAAAAAATCAGCAGGAAAAAGTCGAGGCTATCCAACGTCCAGCCTAAAAACGAGGCCACAAATGTGTGGCGCTGTGCGGCAGTAAGCTGCCTGAAATCGCGCACAAAAGACATAAGCGGGAGCATAGCAGACGCTTACACGCGCCGCCCGTTGGGGAGGAAGCGAGCCCAACGTCTGCCTCGTTTCGTTTCACCCCGGCGCTGCCTTATGGCAACGCTATTGCAGATGCACAGGCTTCGCTCCGACCTTGACGCGGAATAATACATATGGCTTCTGCCGCAGGTCTTTGCCGTGATGCATTGAGGGCTGATTGTAAAGCTGATTTGCAGTTACGTAGAGGTATCCATCGTCAGACAATGACATTGTGTCGGGCCAAAGCAGCCGCGGATCATGCACCAGCGTGGCCACTTCAATGCCATTTGAAAACGAAGCGTTGGGGGTGATTTTGAGAATGCTGCCCGACGCAGGCGCTGTCGCGTACACGCTGCCCGCTGCATCCGACTCCAGCCCATCAGAGCTTTCTTTGCCCGTGACCAGGGTGACCTGCGAATAGATTTGCGAATCCGGCAAGTTGCGGTCACGCAGTGGAGCGGTTGGCACCGCGTAGAGTTTGGTCGCCGACACCGGGCAGTAGAAAAGCTGCGAGCCGTCTGCCGAGATTGCGAGCGAATCATTGCTGAATACGCTTGGCTTGATCCGCTGACCCGGTTCAGTCTTGTAGAGCGGCCGGCCAAGCGCAAACATCAAAAAACCTGCTTCAGGTTTGACACTCGCGTGATTATCGAGTTTGCGCCATGCTTCACCGCTGGCCAGATCGACGATCACAAATCCTGTCGGGCCTTTTTCGGACGAATCAGTGATATATGCGATGCCCCTGATGCCGTCTGAACCCGCAGCGGTTCCCTGGCGCAGGTCGAAGCGAACGTCATTCATATAACTGGTCGGTCCGGCAATTGTGGCGGGGAGCACAATGCGCTTGATGACTTTGTTCGTCTTAAGATCGATGCATACAAGTTTTGCGCCGCCGGGCAATGCTTTTTTGAGCAACGGAGATCCAGTATCGAGCACCCATAACCGGTCGGCTGGGTCAACTACCACTGACTGCACAGAGACGAAGTGGCTCTCATTTTGCGACTGATCGTTGTACTGCGTGGGATCGGATTGCCGGCGGCCAGGCCAATCGTTGATCTGCGCATCGGGATACGCGACCGTTTTTCCATGAACAATTTCTGCGACCGTAAACGGCACATCATCGCCCCAGCGCGGGAAATTCACAAAGACGCGGTTGGTGCGCGATACCGTAACCCCGGTGGGCATGGGTCCATCGAAGGTGGCAACAGTTTCAAGTTGCCCAATCGGCTGATCATGCGGGGCAGCCTGCTGCGACCAGGTAGTACAGGTTAGTGCTGCTACGGCAAAAACTAGAGGAAACAGGAATGCGACGAGGCGACGACTCATGCCGGATTTGGATGCAGGCATCCGGAACTTCGTGGGTCGATCGTACGAATCTAATTTTTCGCCACTGCTTACGTTCCGCAGAAGGTCTGCGTGACGCACTCCTCTGGGCTGGCTGGCGTCGCGTAGCGGTCCTTTTCCGGCCGGTCCTCAAAGGGATGCGTTACGACGTCGAGCAACTCCTCGAATGGCAGAAAGTCCTGCCGCATCACGGCCGCATCGATCACTGCCTGCACCAGGTGATTACGCGGAATGAATTTAGGATTTGACCTTCGCATGGATTCGACCCGCACTTCTGTCAGGATCATTTCGCCTTCGAGGCGAAGACGCCATGCGGCAGCCCAAGCATCGTAAGCTTCCGGATGAGCGAACAGCGCGCGCACACTCGCATCGCCTTCCGTTCCACTAGCGGCATCGCACAGCCGGCGAAATGTCAGAGTGAAGTCCGCGCGGTTGGCTGCCATGCACTGCAACAAATTTTCAGCTAATGCTACGTCTTCTTCGCGCTCACTAAAAAGGCCAAGCTTTTTTCGCAGCCCTGCCATACGCGCCACCTTGAATAGCGGCTCAAATGCGGTGAGGGCCTGCGTCGCGGAGTCGAGTGCAGCCTCTTCGCTTCCCGCTTCCTGCACCATGATGGGCAGCAGCGCCTCGGCGAGACGCGCCAGGTTCCAGTGCGCGGCGGCCGGCTGGTTGCTATAGCCATAGCGCCCGTTCGCATCGATCGAACTGAAGACCGTGCCCGGATCGTACGCCTCAATAAAAGCGCACGGACCGTAATCGATTGTCTCGCCAGAAATAGAAGTGTTGTCGGTATTCATCACGCCATGAACGAATCCGAGAAGCATCCATTGCGCGACCAGGTGAGCCTGACGAGTGACGACTCCGTCGAGCAGTGAGCGGATAGGCTGCTTCGCCTGTGCCGCCTCAGGATAGTGACGTGCAATTGCATAGTTAGCCAGCGTGCGTAGCCCTTCAATGTCGCCTTTTGCGGCAAAGTATTGGAATGTACCAACACGCAGGTGACTCGCCGCGACGCGCGCCAACACGGCTCCGGGCAGAATCGTTTCCCGCATGACGCGCTCTCCCGTCGTCACGGCAGCCAGGGCACGCGTAGTCGGCACGCCAAGCGCTGCCATGGCCTCACTCACGATGTATTCGCGCAACACCGGGCCGAGCGCGGCTCTGCCATCGCCGCGACGCGAAAAGGCAGTCGGGCCTGAGCCCTTCAATTGAATATCGTAGCGAACGCCATCGCTCCCCAACACCTCGCCCAACAGGATGGCGCGGCCATCGCCAAGTTGCGGCACGAAATATCCAAACTGGTGACCGGCATAAGCGAGAGCAATGGGTTCTGATCCCGCAGCCACGCGGTTCCCGGCCAACACTTCAACGCCCTCGGCACTCGCCAGCGCATCCGCATTGAGGTGCAGGTTTCGAGCCAGTTCCACATTTACTTTAATGAGGCGCGGGGCCGCTACGGGTATTGGAACAAGGCGGGAATAGAAATGCTCAGGCAATCGTGCGTAAGTATTTACAAAACCGAAATGCACAGCCACTCTGTGGGAATCAGAATCGTCACCATACGCGATGGGGGTATAGTCAGGGGAACTCATGATCCTTAGATGTCTCGATCCCGTTTTCGGTCCAGCCCCGACCGTCTACATTAAGGCCTTCTTTTCCATGGCAAAATCTTTGTTGCAACGAATACCGGCCCTGACGCGTCCCATGTATACCAATAGCAACGCGTTTCTCACACGGCGTATTGAGACATCTCCCTTACGCACTTATCCGGCAAGCACCTGGTCGCGCCGGAAAACTTCAGCGGCCACCACGGCCCGATCTCGAAAGGATCAATCTATGAAGCGTTTAGCACTTGCATTAGGCACCATGGCGCTGGCCGTTCCCCTGGCTAGCGCGCAAACCTCCACCTGGGTACCCGACAAGGCTCACAGCGAAGTGGACTTCACCATCCTTCACATGAGTCTCTCCAAAGTCCATGGTCACTTCGGCAACATTGGCGGCAAGATCACTCTTAACGATGCGGACATTTCGAAATCCTCGGTCGATGTCAACATTGATGTCAACACGGTCGATACCGGCAACACCATGCGCGACAACGACCTCAAAGGTGAAAGCATGTTTGACGTCGCCAAGTTTCCGACGGCCACCTTTACCAGCACGAGCGTCGCGAAAAAGGGCGACAAGCATTTGACAGTGAACGGAAACCTGACCGTGCATGGTGTGACCAAGCCCGCGGTGCTGGAGGCTGACGGCCCTACCGGCCCCGTTCCAGGAATGGATCACAAACCCCATTCCGGCTTCTCGGCAACCACTACCATCAGCCGCAATGCCTTCGGCATTGGGACCAAGTATCCCGCAGCCGTTCTGGGCGATGACATTCAACTGACCATCGACATGGATGTGGCGAAGCAGTAAGCGCAAAATTTATAGGCGGCGAGAGCCGATGTTTTCGCCGCCATAGCCGTTCCGGAATTGGTGTAGAGCGGAAGCACGCGCTCGAGTGGCTTTTGATCAAAAAAAGACATTCTTCACCAATCTCAGAAATCTGAGTAAATTCTGAAACTGCTAGCAAAATCAGGAAAGCGTAAGGCACCTGGATGGCAGGACTCAAGAGAGAGATCAAACAGGAACGCCCTTTTTCCAGCTTGGAAGAAGAGGCGCTCCTTAACCTGCTGCGGACTTCAGACTGTCTTCATCGCGCTTTCCAGCGCCGCAGCCGCGACTGGGGCGTTACCTCAACGCAGTACAACGTGTTGAGAATCTTGCGTGGCGCCCAGCCGGAAGGTCTCACCTGTTCCGCGATTGGCGATCGCATGATCACAGCCGAGCCCGACATCACCCGTCTGCTTAGACGAATGAAGACCCTCAAGCTGATTTGCCAGCACCGCGATCTGCGCGACCGCCGCGTAGTGTGGACGCAAATTTCCCCGCCAGGGCTCGAACTGTTGCGAAAGATGGACCCCGAGATTCAGAACGCTCCCAGAGAATTGCTAGGCCACCTGAACGAAGCGGAATTGACTGACCTGATTCGGTTGCTCGAAACCGCGCGAAGAAGCTGTCAGGATACGCAGGCGAAGGTGAGTTGCTCGGGAAAGCAGGACGTGCCGCTGCCATGCACTACAGCCTAGTATCCCAGCTTGGGCCATGCTGGAATGACCAATTAACCGCTCATGGCATTGTCGGTAGAATGGTCATCTGCAGTCGTTGGAGTCGGTCAACCTCTCGCCTAATTGCAGCAGAAAGCTATTGCCGGGCCACGATCTTTTGGGCCACAACGACTTCATCGGCATCGGCCTTGATGATCTTGTTGTGCAGGCAATAGAGAGCCAGCTCAAGCCGATCTGACACCCCCAACTTGTCGTAGATCTTGCGCAGATAATTTTTGATCACCTGCTCCGTCGTGCCAAGTTGGGATGCGATTTCCTTATTGCGTTTACCCTGCGTGATGCAGGTAATGATGGCAGTTTCTTTGGGCGACAGACGGGGCTGGGTGCGCGGGCTGACCAATGCCGCAGCTTGCGCGCGATATGCCTCAATCACCCAATTCACGGCTTGGTTGTCGATCCAAGTCTCGCCCAGGGCAATTCTCCGCACACACCGCACCAGCAAATCGGGTGAGATGGAACGGGAAATGATGCCCCGTACGCCGCGGCGGTAAAGTTCTACCGTCTGGCTTTCGTCGCTGGCGACGGCTTGAACGATCAGCTTTACTTCGGGCGCGAGGTGTAGCAAATCGGGAATCGCGTTGACCGTCCCAATGAGTAATCCGCCTTCCAACAGCACAACGTCGGTTGGGTACCGCTCAATGGCTGCGCGCAAATTGTCAAGCGTATCCGCTTGAGCAATGACCCGTAGGTCGTCCTCAAGGGCAAAAATCTTGCGAATTCCGACGCGATAGATCGCCTGCGAGTCCGCGAGTATGATGCGAATTGTGCCTGGCTTGATCGGCCCGTCTAGAGCTTCGCCGTCAGGTAAGTCATCCAAAAGATCCATAAGTGGCCGCTAAGTCACCAACCCGGCTGCCTATTTCCCAACGAATTGATATTCGTCGATCGTAGCGGCAGCCTGATATTGACTTTGGCTTATGGAGCAGCGTACCACACGCCCGCGACAGTGAACTAACACATCCTGGGGAGTGCCTAGTACCTCACCCGGCATGCGCAAGTCGAAAGTAATGTCCTGGCCCACTTCGAGAGGACCTTTCAGCTCGATAAGCACTCCGTTTGCCGAGACATTGCGGGTGACCGCCGGGGTATCGTCAGGGCTGTCAGTCAACTCGACCGGCAGCGAAATAGGGAAACGAACCGCGCACCTTACTTCTTTCAAAAAGGTGCCGAGTCCTGCCTTACCGCGGCTTGGTGAAGTGCTTCGTTTCAGGCTATCCATAGCATCCTTAGTTTGCTTTTTTCGTTCTTTGGCGACTCTATACAACTTGCGCGTTAATACCTAGAGCACGAAAGTTTGCTCCTGGTAATCGGAGTAACCGCATAGGTGATGCTACAGGGTCGATTGCGCGGATTTGTGTAGCGGCAGGTGAAACAGGTTAACTGCCTCTACGAATTCGTTTACCTACCTACCCCCCACTGGTACTCTGGATGGAAGTAATTTATAATCAATATTTTACAAATGATGGTACGTTATATAGTCTCCGAAATAAAAGAGTTGTCCGCAGAGTCCTATAACCAAGAGAGTTAAGCTGCTTTCTCACTTCATATTCTCTTTGCGGTGTTATTTTTTGCTCGACGACAACTTCAACCTGCGTGTACTTCACAATAGAAGGATAATGGTTGCGACGAAATAGTCTGCAAAGGTGGGCGATGAGATCTTTGCGCACCATAAATCTGTCTAGTCAAAGGCCACAGGCACGACCTACGTCGCAGCCTACAGTGGGATAACCAACCAAGTTTCGACC
The DNA here is from genome assembly GCA_025350325.1 of Acidobacteriaceae bacterium. Taxonomy (GTDB): domain Bacteria; phylum Acidobacteriota; class Terriglobia; order Terriglobales; family Acidobacteriaceae; genus Telmatobacter. Next base: position 2,749 of record JANXYB010000139.1, on the reverse strand, counting down.
CTCAGCTACGACAAAAATGGCAACCAACTCAACAGCACTCCCGCCACGCTAACCTGGAACGCGTTGAATCAACCAATCACCGTCAACACTAATACGGCGACGTATGACGCTCTCGGCCGCATGGTTGAACTTCATTCTGAATCCACTTACAAGCAATTCGTCTTTCGCCCTTCCGGTCAAGTCTTGGCCGTCTATAGCGGCGGATTGGTCAAGGGCACAATCGCACTCCCGGGCGGGGGCACCGCGATCTATAACGCGAGCGGATTGAACTTTTCTCCGCCATCCCGACTGGCTCGGGTCGAGCCGCTTAGCCACGACATGGGCACACGCCGTTTACTCGAAGGAGGCCTACGCACCGTTAACTTATGGTGACAATTTTCGGCTTTACTAAGTCCGTTTATCGAACACACGCCCTAAATAACACGCCAATGCCCTCAAGGGACTTATAATACAAGCGTTATATCTTCTACTTACAAGGTCGCCTCTAGGGTATAGCTACAACTGCAGGAAAATAGCGAAATAATGAGCTTGCCGATCACTTATCAACGGAACGAGAGCATGAGAGCAATGATGACGCGCTACTTATTAGCGGTGTGTCTTCTAGTGCATTGCCTCTTTGCAGCGGCACAGGAATTTGACTCCCCAGGGCAGAAAACCGTTGCAGCTCAGTTAGGCTATCCAGCTGATGCGCGTCTTCTTATTATTCAAGCCGAAGATCTTGGCATGGCCCACTCCATCGACAAGGCCAGCTTTGAGGCTTTGGAGAAGGATGGGGTTACGACCGCCGGCATACTCGTTCCCGGCCCGTGGTTTCCCGAAGTTCTTCGGTGGTCACGTAACCATCCCAATGCCGACCTAGGCATACGGCTGGATCTGAATTCCGACTGGTCGAGCTTTCGCTGGCGACCTGTCTCTTGTGGTGAACGTGACTCAGATTGATACTTCTGGTGCTTTCCGATGGCCTGTCAGGGCTGGTGTTCCGGATAAAATGCCGCCGACCCGCCCACCCAAAGTTGATCCCGATTGTGATCCACTCCCATCATTTTGCCGCGCCCTAGACGAACCAACACGATGGCCGGCGTAAGACGGTCCCCATCGGGCCACATATATAAGATACGAATCTCTGCCTGGGTGAGGCCATAAGGAGTCACGATTGTGGGTTCAAATCGCATGCGTTGCTGCACCAGATAGTCGCGCCGTTGCCCTAGAGGAATGGCCTCAAGTTCAGTCTGACTCGGAGCGAACTGGATACCTTTTCCCGCAAAGGAAAAAAGCGGCTTCAACAGCAAATCGTTGTAGACCGCGTCCGGACTGATCGAGCCAGGCAGCGGGACGCCGGCTGCCGCCAGGTCGCGGAAACCGCGCCCATCGAGGAAGTCGCTCAGGAATGCGGCCGGAGGAACAACCCGCAAATTCGCTCGCGACCGGCATAACCACGGAATCGAAAACTTGCTGATCAGAAAATACCAATTAGGATGCCCGGCCCACTCAACATCCCACTCGTGAGTCAGGTCGAACGGCAACTGCACCCGGCGCGCCATCAGTTCATCGGCGATGGCACGGTTATAGATACGGTGCACGGGTATCAGACGGCCGGATGCATTGCGGTAATGCAGCTTATTGCCGACCGGCACCAGGCTTGCGATGTCGACGATCGCAATACCAAGCCGTTTCTGGGTGACCAGAAAGTCGGGCAATGTCTTCTGATTGAAGGGGTCGATCTCAGCCAAAACCACATTTTCCGGGGCGTGCGATCCGAGTACCGTCCTCCTCAACATGGCCCAATATGTGTCTTCGTTCAGCCCACCAAGATATGTCCCGAGCGCAGTGGGCAGACCAAATACTTGGCGATAGACGCCACAAAGTTCAGCCTGATAAGCGAAAACCGACGGGAAAGCTTGAATCTCAACCAGTTTCGGAGCAAGTAAGCCATTCGCATCTTTTACCAGGGCAAAATCGGCGGTCAGGAAGTGCGGATGGGCCGTGAGACGGGCCACCGTGTACCCAGCCGGAATGGCTTGTTGTGCGGCAGCAAGGTATTCCAAGTCAGAAAGGAGGGACTGTGCCAAGGCAGCCCCCTCAGCCGCTATCGATTCCAAGAGCGCCCTCGTGAGAAAGATTGGCGTTTCGGCAACGCGAAACTCTACTCGGGCCCTGCACCGGCTCTCGAGTGTGCTCAAAAGCGCTTGGTAGCGGTTTTCTGAAAATGCCGCGTTGAAGTTCTTGCGCAGTTCTGGGATCAAAAGTCTTCCTCGAATGGAGTTTGAAAGTTCATGCTTGGCTTTACCGGCTTGCAACTGTCTTTGCTCTTTATCTCGAACTCGAAGTCAACGGCGATTGAAACCCTTCCCGGACCCCAAAAACTCCCTCGAAAGGACAAGGTAAGGCGAAGGTTCCGAAGAAATTGACAGCATATCACCTAAACCAGTCTGAAAACGTTCACTTCGAGGCTGTTTTCTGAAAATAGTTACTATTGTTGTAGCGGTAGTACACCATTTGGATTAGTCTTCGAATTACGGTTTAGATACGCATAAGAGGTAACTCAAATGATGCCTTCATTGAAAGCATGTGTCTTCGTGTTGGGAACGGTTTTGGCTACTTCGGCCAATCTAGCAGTGGCAATGCCTGCCAAATCACATGCTTTGCCGGTGGTTAGCGGATCGGTGAGCACATCGCCCTTCATCGTGACCCCGCCACTGCGCATGACTGCCAAGACCGTTTCGCCTTTTGTGGTGACGCCGCCGCTGCG
>JANXYB010000112.1 GCA_025350325.1 Acidobacteriaceae bacterium | reverse complement strand
GTCACCATGCCGTAGCGCAACTTGCGCCGCCGCATCTCGCTCAACAGTGTTGCCGTGAGCTTGGCCCCCGTACACCCTAGCGGATGCCCCAGCGCGATCGCCCCGCCATTGACATTGACCTTCTCTGGATCGAGCCCCAGTTCGCGCATCACTGCCAGCGCCTGTGCTGCAAAAGCCTCGTTGAATTCAATCAAGTCAATGTCATTCAGCGTTAGTCCCGCCCGGCGCAACGCTATCGGCACGGCGTATACCGGCCCCATGCCCATCTCCTCGGGCAGGCATCCAGCCACCGCGTACGACACCAAACGCGCGATCGGGACCAGCCCCAGTTCCTGTGCGCGCGCCGCATCCATCAGCACCGACGCCGCAGCTCCGTCAGAGGTTTGCGAAGAATTCCCCGCTGTCACCGTCCCCTGCACGTGAAAGACCGGCTTCAAAGCCGAGAGGGCCTTGGCCGTCGAGTCCGCGCGCGGCCCCTCGTCGGCTGAAAATTCCGTTTCTGTGGTGGTCGTCTTGCCCGCCTTGGTTCCCGGAACTGAGTTGCTGACGCTGACCGCAACCAGTTCCTCATTGAATCGGCCAGCGGCCTGCGCGCTCAGTGCCTTTTGATGGCTTTGCAGCGCGAAAGCATCCTGATCCTCCCGCGAAACCTTGTAGTGCCGCGCCACTCGCTCCGCGGTCAAGCCCATGGTCAACAGCGCCGCAGGGTAGTTTTCCGCCAGCCACGGATTCGGCCTCGGCTTCAAGCCGCCCATCGGCAGCATGCTCATCGACTCCGCTCCGCCCGCAACCACCACGCGGAATCCACCCGACCGGATGCGCATGTCTGCCTGCGCAATCGCTTCCAAACCCGACGCACACAGGCGATTCACTGTCGCACCGGGCACAGAAACCGGGAGTTGCGCCCGCAAGGCAGCCATGCGCGCTATGTTCCAGCCTTGTTCGCCTTCTGGCTGCGCGCACCCGAGGATCACGTCCTCGACTTCGCTGCGGTCGAGCGCAGGAACCCGATCCAGCGCTGCCCCAATTGCGAGCGCCGCAAGATCGTCAGGGCGAGTGGTTGAAAGAGCCCCTTTGGGCGCGCGCCCCACCGGCGTGCGAACGGCACTGACGAGAACGGCTTCAGACATTGCAATTGCTCCTGACTTTCTGCGAACAATTCTTAGATTGAATCCACGATCAAACGATGCGCGCACACAAGCCCAACGGCGTCATTGCGGCATCTCCACTAACGTCCATGCATTCTTTGCGAACAGGTGATAGATCGTCCGCCCGTCGAGGACCGTATCGGCCAGCGCGTCGTGATCGAGCATCGCCGCGTGGTGTTCCATGGCCGACCGTGCTTCCCGCATCTGCTGCGGAGACGCGGGGTCAATCGCCCAGTTGAACCCCAAAACCTTGCTCGCATCATGCACCTGCAGCCGCTGAGTTTCAGGCGCCGAAGAAAGCGTTGCGGGCCGCGCGGGAGCACTCGCAAAGAACACCAGCAATGACACCGTCCCGTGCGCCGAGCACAGCACCGCCCAGTCCGAAGAACCGGCTCGCTCGAGGCTCGCATGCACCACGTTTTCCGGGTGATGGGCCTGGTACGTTTGCGGAATCAGGCACGCCCGTCCACTCAACTCGCGCGCCATCGCCTCCGGCAGGTCGGGAAAAGAACTCACCGGCAACCGCCGAATCAGGTAAGCCGCCGAACCCGATTCTGTCGCCACATGCCCTGACTCGGAAAGCTGCGAACCGGACACGGCATCCAACTGAGTCCCCTGGCATAAACTCGGAGACCTCGCCAGCATCAGCGCAGCAGCCGTAATCAACAGGATGTTTACTTGCTTCATCACGTTGAGCCTTAGTTGCGGAGTGGCTTGCCGGTCTTGAGTGTGAACGCGACGCGCTCCTGTGTTTTCCGTTCTCCGCACAGCGATAGGAACGCTTCGCGCTCAAGATCGAGCAGGTATTGCTCATCGACCAGCGTCCCCGGCGTGATCCGGCCGCCACACAAAATGTACGCCACCCACCGCGCCACTTTCTGGTCGTGCTCAGACGCGAACCCCGCTTCGCCCATCATGAAGATGCCGGTCTCAAGCATCGCCAGCGCCCCAATGCCCGGCGCAGCAATCTGCGTTCGCGGCGACGGAGCCGTGTAGCCTTCCGCAGCCAACACTGTTGCCTGCCCCTTGGCATCGAGCAATAATCGTTCGCGATTGAGGGTTATCCGATCGGAAACCTCGAGCAGCCCTAAACCACGCGCCTCCGCAGCAGACGTTGAGACCTTGGCCATGGCTATCGTTTCGAGAGCCTTCTTAAGAGCCGCACCCATCTCCGCCGACTGCGCAAACCGTGACGGCGGATCTCGGGGATCAGGCGGCGCAAGCGCTGTTGCCGCATCTACTGCGCGCAACAGCATCTCCTTGGTGCCTCCGCCCCCGGGAATCAGCCCGATGCTCGTCTCCACCAGCCCAATATATGTTTCCGCGTGAAACTGGCGTCGCGCCCCATGCAGACAAATCTCTGCCCCACCGCCCAGCGTCAGGCCAAACGGAGCTACCACCACCGGACGCGGGCAAAACTTGATCGCCGACGACATCTGCTGAAAGGCGCGAATGGCCATCTCCACGTCGTCCCATTCGCCTTCTTGCGCGCTCATTAGCAGTTGCATCAGGTTCGCGCCCACGCTGAACCGGTCGCGATCTCCGCTGATGACGAATCCCGAAAAATCGCGCACCGCATCGGACGCCGGATTGAGCACCGCGGAAATCATCGCCACCACATCGCCGCCAATCGCGTTTTTCAGCGAATGCAGCTCGATGCACCCGATTCCATCGCCGAGGTCAATCAGCGAAGCGCCGGCATTGCTGCGCACCACTCCATTGGCGCGCTTGAAGTCCGCCACCCGCGCATGTCCCGGCTGTTCCGCAACCGTTTCCCACGCATCGCTCGTCGGGTTGTAGCACTGCGGCCCGTCCGCCGAATACCACGAAAGCGGCCCATCCTGTGCACCCTTGAGCATTTCCTCAGCGACGCCGCTCACCGGCAGGTCAAGCGCACGCATGCGAGCGACCGTGCCTTTCACGCCTGCCGCATCCCACATCTCAAACGGGCCTAACTCCCAGTTGAAACCGAATCGCATCGCCCGATCGATCGACGGCGCGTCGGGCGCAGCCTCACCGATCCGATCAGCAGCAAAGTTCCACAGCGAAGATAAAAACGGCCACAGAAAGTTCGCCGCCTTATCCTTCGCGGGATCATTGGCCAGCAGCATCCGCAGCCGCTCCTCGGTAGTCGCGGCATTCTTCGCCATTTCGAGCGACGGCAGCGCCGCCTTCTCCAGCGGTCGGTATTCCATCGACTTCAGATCGAGCACCAGCCGCTGTTCCTTGCCGTCTTCGCCGCGCGCCTTCTTGTAGAAACCCTGGCCCGTCTTATCGCCCAGCCAGTTGCGCTTCACGACCTCCTGCAGTACGGCTGAGAATCCGCTTGGCGTCACGCCTTCGGGAAAATTCCCCGCCACATGTGCCAGTATGTCGATGCCCACCATGTCTGCCAGCCGAAACGTTCCCGTGCGCGGCCAGCCGATCGCCTGCCCCGTCAGGGCATCTACTTCTTCAATGCTCAGCCCCTGCTGCAGCATCAGTTCCGCAGCCTTGAACATCACCGCAACGCCGATCCGATTGGCAATGAAATTGGGCGTGTCGTTGGCGTAAACGACCTGCTTGCCTAGCGCGCGATCGGCAAATGCAGCGAACGCCGCCACCACCTGCGTATCGCTTTCCTTGGCCGGAATCAGTTCGAGCAATTGCATATAACGCGGCGGATTGAAAAAGTGCGTGCCAAAAAATCGTTCGCGATGCGAAGTAAGCTCGGCCGCAATTTTGCGCACCGGTAGCCCCGACGTATTTGTCGTCAAGATCGCCTTCGCCCCCAGGTGCGGAACGATGCGCGCCAACAATGCAGTCTTGATGTCAAGGTTTTCGGCGACCGCCTCAATCACCCAGTCGCACTGCGCGAGGCCTGCCAGGTCATCTTCAAAATTGCCGGCCGTAATCAGCGCCGCCACCGAAGCGTCGTAGAACGCCGCTGGCTTCGACTTGGCCAGGGCAGTGAGCGCCGCCTGCGCCAGCCGGCTGCGCGGCCCATCCCCTGGGGGAACCATATCGAGCAGCAACACAGCGATGCCGGCATTGGCAAGATGTGCGGCAATGCGCGAACCCATCGTTCCAGCGCCCAATACAGCAGCCCGCCGCACCAGCAGCGGTTGCGCCACAAAGCGGGGTGCGGCAGTCGCGGCCAATGCAATCGTGCTCATGCTTTGCCTCTCTTGGCGCGCAGCGATTAAAGTTAACACCCCCGCGCCTCGAACCCCCGAGCATACGAAACAGCGGTTTGCCCGGTCAAGGCGATGGTGCAATAAGCCGCAGCTGGAATGATATGAGTAGTGATTCAGGGAAGACGTGCAATGGGCCGGGAGCGCATGGTAGTCCCCGGCGGCGCCGTTGCTCCCGGCCGCTCGGGCCGCGTGCTCTTGCGCTCGCTGTAGCCAAACTCAGGCTTTTCGCGCGTGCCAGAAACATAAATAGGAATCGACGTTCCGGCACCGTCTTTCTTGAAGAAGCGGTCGGCAGGCCGCAGCAGTTTGCCTTTCCAGCCGCCTACCATTTGCGAAATCGTGGCCTGCATTTTAGCCGTTCCAATGAAATTCAGCTTTCCGTTGTTCAACCCGTAACTGCCCGTGAGATCAATATCCGCTCCCGGCACTGAATAGGTAAGCGCGGGCAATGTGAGCACCCCACCGCCCAGTTGAAAGTCGCCCTGCATGTGCGACTTGACGCCTTCGGTACTGGCGATTTTCAGGTCGCCGGGCCTGCCCTGTCCGCGCAAGCTCAGGTCCTTGATGCGGTCGCGAACATACGCACTGGCGAACTCCGCCTTATCCAGCACGAAGCGCCCCTTTAGCGTCATTCGCTCGTGCGCCGGCCCGGTTCCGGGAGGAATGTGAAGAGCCGCTTTTACATTCACGTCACCGGTCAACATGGCAGTTGGCGGACTGGTGGCGAGGCGCATGAAATCTTCAATCCGCGACCGGCCCACATTTACATTGAGTGCGATGTCGTGGCCGACGCTGTGCATCGAGCCGTTACTGTCTGTGGCCAGCACCCGCACAATCTGGCCCTGCGCAGTGAAATGTGACTTGCTCAACGTTGCATTCACCGGCTCAAGCCAAGTATCCCCGTTGGTGCCGTCAACCCGCGCGTGAAACCTGGTGTGCAGGGGCATGGTGTGGCCATATTGCGTGATTTGGAAGTCGGGCGTATCAGTTTCGCCGTCAACAGTCAGATTGCGCAGTGTGCCTTCATAACGTCCTGTGGAATCGAGGACGCCGGCGATGCCGGTGAAGACCGACAAATCCGCGTGATTAAAGCGGTAATCGCCCATGATTGGGCTTTCGCCTGGGTCGGCCAGGTCCCATGGCCCAAAGCTGCCTTTGGAGTGAATCACCCCGGGAGGACGCGGATTTGTGATTTCCGCCTCGAAATTGAAGGGAGCGCCCGGCACTACTCCGGTCAACTTAAGGTGTGCAATCGCAAACTCGAGAGGAAGCTTATTCGGCTTGTCGGTGCCGAGCACAAGGTTTGCGCCCGTGCATTCAACGTTGTCCACCTTAAATTTAATGTCTCCCCACTGGTTCGTTCCCGACAAGCCGGGAGTGGTCGCGGGCGGGCTTTGGGCAGCACGTTGAAAGTGCGTATGGGGCGGGAAATGGATGTCCAGGCCTTTAAGGCGCACCTGAGCAATACGCACCGGTTCACCGGACTTGTAACGGAGAGGAGCGTGAAAGCGGAATTCGCCGAGCCGGATCAGAGGCTCGATTGGGCCACTTGGCTGAGGGGCGGAGACTCCCTCTACCAGTGCCGGCGGCCAGATACGAAGCCCGCGACCTTCGGCCCAAACCCCCCATTCACCGTGCAGGCTGTTGCCAAGCGAAAGGTGAAAGCTGTCCAATTCAACTTTGGCGTGAAAGCGGTCGGACAATGCCTCGATGACGCGTGCTCTTACATAAGGCTCGGCTCGGTGCGCTGCGATGTTGATGGCAGCCGCAACCCCCGCCAGCAGCAGGAGCAGCGCTCCCCCGAGCCACCACAACCACTTATTCCTACGCAATGAGGCCTTTTGTGCGATCGGAATCACCTGTCAAATTGGATGCGCGAGGTGGCCCGCCCGGGCAACCCATTTTCTAATTCGCGGTGAATGGCATAGACTTCCAATAACGATGCTTGCGTATATTGAAAATCTCGTAAAGCTGCAAAACGTGGATTTGGAGCGTGCCCGGCTTACGCAGGCGGGTCGCGCTCTTCCGTTGGAAATCACACAGGCCGAAGCGGCATTGGCTGCAGCGCAGCGTAATGTAGTGGCTGCGTCAGACGCGCTGAGTCGCGAAGAATCGCTTCGCAGCAAATTGGATCGCGAGGTCGCAGACCACCGCAATAAGGCCACACGCTACCGCGGCCAGCAGGACGCAATAACCACTTCCGAACAAGCCACTGCCATTGATCACGAAGTGCATTTTGCCGACGACGAGGTACAACGACTCGAGACCGAGGAGTTCGCCAGCCTTGAGCGTACCGAATCGCAAGAAACGGGATTAGCCTCAGCGCGAGCAACGGTTGAGCAGATGGCCCTTGCCCTGGACCGCACACGCGCGCGCGCCGTCACGACACAGAAGTCCTTGAACAAACATCTGGCGGCTCTCAATGTTGAGCGCGAAGCTCTGCGCAAGCTCATCGAACCCGAGTGGCTGACTCATTTTGATCGTATGTCTGCCAGCCGCGGCACTGGAATAGTCCGCGTCGATAATCAGATGTGCCTGGGCTGCCGTATGGGGGTTCGGCCACAGATGTGGAACCAATTACGCGAAGGGCAATTGTTGAGTTGCGACAGTTGCGGCAGATTGCTCTATTGGGACCCGGCCATGGCGCCCCCGCCTGTCGCAGCCAAGCCAGTTCCTGTACCCCGCGCTGGTCGAGCGGTTCGCAAAACTCAACAAGCCAGAGCGTAACCATGGCGCGCATTTGCGTGGACATGGACGAAGTGATGGCCGATACCCTGGCCGAACACCTGCGCCGCTACAACCAGACCTTCGAAGAGGAAGTTACTCTCAACGACCTCGCCGGCAAAGGGCTTTGGGAAATCACGCCTCTCGACCGACAGCAGCAACTCCGTGCGTTCCTCGATGCGGAAGACTTCTTCGAGGATCTGGCGTTGATGCCCGACGCGCAGCCCGTGCTTAAGCAGCTGTCGACGCGGTTCGAGGTTTTCATCGCTACGCAGGCTATGACCGTGCCCAACTCGCTGGGGCCAAAATACCGTTGGCTGCAGCGCCATTTCCCCTTTATTCCTCCGACTAACTACGTGTTCTGCGGTAACAAGAGCATTCTGCGCGCCGAATATCTGATCGACGATCTGCCGCGCAACTTGCTTCGCTTTGAAGGCCAGGGTTTGCTGTACACCGCGCCCCATAACGTCACGGCCACCGGTTACATGCGGGTGAACAACTGGCATGAGGTTGCAGAATATTTCGCGGCAATTCCGGATTCGTAAACGGTATCCAGAGATCGCCGCTTCGCCGCTGCGCATCGAACTGCATCTCAGTTGTTGATATAGTTTGGGTCGGAGAATCGGTCCGAAGACCGCCAGCCGTTCTCTGAGTTGTAGAGTTACTAGCCGCGCTCCTACAAGATTTGCGACTGATCAAAACACTTGGAAGGCGCTTGACCAGAAAATCAGGAAGGCACAATTGATGCGCGCTGCACTCATGGCTTTAGCATTGACAACAGTAGGTTTTCCTTGCTTCGTTTCTGCGCTGCAATCCCCTGCCGGGAACGCACCGGCACCGGTCGCAGCGGCGGCCACTCCTTCCGATCTGCTGCAGCCTTCGTTAAATGAACTGCAACAGACCGTGGCTGCCCTTAAGCTTGACCGGTGGAAGAAAGGTACGGTGCGCGATGAGGCCAGCTCGAACGTCAATGCCATTCAACGCGACTTGCAACACACCCTGCCGCCACTTATGAGCACAGCCGACGCTTCTCCGTCGACGATCAGCAAAGTGTTGCCTGTTTCCCGAAATATCGATGCACTCTACGACGTGCTGGTGCACGTTTTTGAGGCGGCGCGCGTATCGGCGCCGGGAGACCAGGTCAGCCAACTGCAACAAGCCATGGGCAGCCTCGAAAAGGCTCGTGTAGCGTTTGGAAATCGCATGCAGGACGCAGCAACCGATGAAGAAAAGCAACTCGTTGATCTGCGCACTCAAGTGCAGAAGCAAACCGAACGTGCCGCAGCCGCCCCGGCCCCTGCGCCAACGTGCGTAGCTCCGACAACCGCACGCAAGAGGAAGGCTAAGGCCGCGACATCGCCCGCCAAGACCGCACCGACCCCGGCTACTGCATCGCCTAAGAAGCCCTGATTTTATGCTGCTCCACTTGTCTTCGCCGGCAATGGGCGCTGTACCACTGAAGGACTTGCGCCGCGCAAGATCGTGACCGGCTGAGCCGCAGGGGCCTGGTGCATCGTCACGATTAGCACATCGGCCGGTTTTTTCCCTGCGCAAAGGTACGAGTGAGGCGTGCTGGCGTCAAAATAAACGGCATCCCCCAAACCCAATGTGCAGGTTTGCTCACCATGACGAATCTCCAGGTCGCCATCAAGAACGTAGAGGAATTCGTAGCCTGGGTGCATGTGCGGCCGCGCAACAATTTTCTCAAGCGGCACAAACTGAGCGAAATAGGGGTCCATGTGACGATCTGGGACCATGTAGCCGAGACTCTCGAAGAAATAGGTGGGTTCATCGACGCCCGTCTGAGGTAACCGCACCCTTTCTTTACGCCGATGGACGCGGAACATAGCCTGGGGCTCGGTCTCGAAAAAATAAGACAAATCCTTCGAGAAAACCATCGAAATGCGAGCCAGGTTGCGAAGCGTCGGAACTACACGGCCAGTTTCCAGCTGAGATAAAAAGCTGGCCGAGAGTCCGGTATGCCTTCCGAGCTCAACGAGGCCCATAGACTTTTTGAGCCTAAGGCGCTTGATGCGCTCGCCGATATGCTTTTCCGAGATGAACCGTTCCGTGGTTTCCGTATCTACCTGAGACTTTTGAGTTTCTTCCGTCCGAACCGCTGCTGAGTCCGCCATAACCAACTCCACCGGGCAGTGTAATACTTTGCCCTATCAAAATGTGTTCTGATGCTACCAAAAGTATGTCGCCTGTGCAATCAGTTTAATTTCACGACAGCCAACAATTCGTCCATGCTGTCAAATATGGAGATGAGGCAAAGGGGTGGAGGGGTTGTCTTGAGCGGCGCATCTGGCATGATTGGATCCGCTCTAATCAGCGCGCTCGCCGACTGCAAGACCTCCGTCATCCAGTTGGTGCGAGGTTCGCCGGCGGCTCCCGGTCAACTGCAGTGGGACCCCTTGGCTAAACAGGGGCTAACTGGCAAAGTTGCTCTTGAAGGTTGCGCAGCCGCAGTCCACCTCTCCGGCGCAAACGTATCTGAAAAGCGCTGGACAGAAGCTTATCGCAGCGAAATCACCGCGAGCCGCATCGATTCGACGCGAGTGCTGGCTCAAACTCTTGCCAGCCTACAAAAGCGTCCCCAGGCTCTATTGGTAGCCTCGGCCATCGGCATCTATGGAGATCGCGGTGACGAATTTCTCACCGAAGCATCGGCTCCCGGCAACGGATTTCTCGCCGATGTTTGTCGACAGTGGGAAGCTGCGGCCCAGCCTGCGGTCGAGGCAGGCATACGCGTTGTGCATTTACGCTTTGGGGTAGTGCTTTCGCCCGGCCATGGAGCTTTGGCGCAAATGCTGCCGCTCTTTCGCCGAGGCCTGGGCGGGAAGCTAGGTAGCGGACGCCAGTGGATGAGTTGGATCAGTCTCGCCGACACGATTGGCGCGATCCTATTTGCGTTGGACTCGTCGTCGCTTGCGGGCCCAATGAATTTGACGGCGCCAAACCCGGTCACGAATGCAGAATTTACGCGTTCCCTGGGGCATCAACTAAAACGGCCAGCCGTCCTCGCTGTACCGGCATTCGCTCTGCGACTGGCCCTCGGGCAAATGGCTGATGAAGCAATTTTGGCGAGCGCACGTGTCTTGCCTTCGAAACTGCAGATGGAAAACTTCCAGTTCAAGCACCCGACATTAGACGACGCCCTCGCAGCGATTCTGCCTTGAGGGCTTCGCAATTGCAGCTTTAGCGGCGCCCCTGAATCAGGCGCGGATTGCTGCCGGTGCCGGGATTCTTTTTGGCGGCGCGGCGCGCTGCGATCGCATGCATTTCTTTGCCCATCTTCGACTGGTTGATGGTGAGCTGAATGGCCAGGTTTATAAGGTTGCCGGTGACCCAGTAGAGCGCCAGTCCTGACGCGAAGCTCCACAGCGTGAAGCCCATGATGACAGGCATCATGATGGCCAGCATACGGCGCTGATTAGGATCCATTCCCGGCGACGGGGTAAGAAATTGCACCAGGAACATGCTGACAATAATGATCACTGGCAGGATGTGCAGCGGATCGGCAGAAGAAAGATCCTTGAGCCAGAACCAATGTGCCTGCCGCAGCTCGACAGCATTCAACAGCACCCGGTAGTAGGCGAAAAAGAGTGGCATCTGCAGCAGCAGCGGCAGACATCCGCCATACATGTTTACGCCCTCATCCTTGTAGAGCGTCATCATCTCGGCGTTCATCTCGGCCCGCTTGGGGTCGTTCATTTTGAGATGGGCATAGCGCTTCTTGAGCGATTCAACCTTGGGTTGAATGCGCATCATTTTCAAGGACGACTTCATCATCATGATGCGGGTGGGCAGCATCAGCAGGTTGAAGATGACGGTGACAACGATGATGGCCCAGCCCCAGTTGTTGATTCCCGGGCCAAGCAGACCGCGCAGATAGCGCAGCGCCAGGTAGAGTGGCTTGGCAATAACCGTCCACCAGCCGTATTGAATGAGAGGCTGTAGCGATTGTCCGGTAGCCTTGCCGTCTGCTCCGAGCGCGTGCACGGAATTGAGAATGTCCAGTTCTTTTGGCCCGACGTAAAGGCGCATCTGGGTGTTGCCGCTCTGGTCGCCCACAGCCAGTCCCAGCACATCGGCCGGTTTTTTCTGGCTATTGGGATCGCTCAAATTGCTGGGTATCTCGATCGCATTGTGCAGCGTAACCACGGTGGCGCGCGCCGGCGTATCGGGCAAGAATGCGGCGGCAAAATAGAGATCGCTGACCGCAGCGTATTCATAAGGCTGATCGAGGGTGGCGTTGCCGCTGACCTTACCCGACGCCATGGAGTCCTGCTTGCCATCAAGCGACCAGGCAAACTGCGAAACTGTGCGCACCGGGCTGCGCGTGCTCGAGGAAGGAAGAAACTCCTCCATGTCGCCCAGCCCGGCGGGCCACTCAACCAGGGCGCGCACCGGCAGTCCGTTCCGTGACACCGATGTATTTATCGTGATCACGTAGCCGGAGTCGAAGCTGAAAGATTTGATCACGTCTAGACCGGCGGCAGCGTAGTGAAAGCTGATCGTCTTGGGAGCCAGCACTTGGCCCGTGTCCGACGCCTGATACAGGGCCTGGTTCAATTGTCCGGTCAGGCTCTGGTCATAAGTGTAGAGCGACAGCGGCAGACCAAAGCGTGCCGAAGTCTGCGGCTGCACCATATCGAGCGGCTTGCCAGAAGTGTCTGTGTAACTCTTCAAAAACCAATGTTTGACCTGGGCACCGCGATTGGTAAAAACGATTTTGTACTTCTCGTTTTCGACCGAGGTCTCGGTCTCGGCATTCGCTCCGACTACGGCGGTCGCCGCGGGAGCCTGCGCTATGCCGGGGGTGTATGCCGGTTGACCGCTGGCGGCTTGCTGACCACTGGCTGCTTGCGGCTGCGCGGGTTGAGTCTGATTTTGTGTATTCGACGGAGGCGTTGCAGCCTGACCAGGCCTGAAGTATTGGTAGGCCATCAGAGCCGCGAGCGCCATGAACGTGAAGATTATCAGGCTGCGAAAATCGCTGCCGCCGCCGCCGCTGGAACCACCGTGCGGCTCAAGATTAGGATTGCGAATTTCGGGCAAAGGAATCTTCCTGTCGTTGTGAAGTGGCGCGCCAACCGCTCGCCGCTCCTTCTATGGTAATGGTTTGTGCGGGAAATGGCTTGCACTTACGATGGGCGGCACCGGGTCGAGGCCTCCGCGACTGAACGGATGGCAGCGCAGCAAGCGCCAGATAGCTAGTCCCACGCCGCGCAAAGGGCCGTGCGTGGCAATGGCCACGTGTGCATATTCCGAACACGTGGGTAGGTAGCGACAACCTCCCGCCCCCGTCGAATGGAGCGCCGGCGAAAGCCAGCGGCGATAAAACGACAGGAGTGCCAGCAAAATGCGGGTCACCGGACTGGCTTCGCAGTTGCAGCACGATGAGCCGAAATTTGAATTCCACGCGCTGCCTCGGCATTTGCCTGCGAAAGGATACGCAAAATCTCCGCGTCCAGTTTCGTGAATTCTATGGTGAGCACTGAACGGTGCGGGTGCAGGATCAGGTCACATCCCGGGGGAAGCAGCGCAACGTGGCGACGCAACACCTCGCGCAGACGCCGCTTGATGCGATTACGCTGATGCGCCTTGCCAATAACTTTACCGACCGTCAGTCCCACACGAGGGCCTGCGGCCGTTACAGTCTGTGGCGCGATAAACCAGCTCATCGAAACCGACTTGCGCTTGCGAGCGGCAGCGTACGCGCGCTGATAATCGGCATGCTTGGCTAAACGCGACGAAGTCAGTGATTCACGCAGAACGACTGAACGTATGGCTGCGGGGCGTGCGTCGACGATGAGAGGACTGGTCATGACCTTTGTCGGAAGGCGTCGCAGCGGAAAGCCACCCAGCCACCGAGGTCTTCGCTGCGGACACAAAACTTGGAGAACTCACGCCCCCCATGGCTGATTTCTTGAGATGTTTTGCTTTGAGCCATCGGCAGAGAGCCACCACAGCATCAGTCGGGCGTCGCGTATAAATCAGAACTCGCTCGACGTTGAGCGTCGCAGGCAGCAAGCCATTTCGTCAAAACAAAATGGCGGCAAGAGCGATTAGTCGCGGAAACCCGCGCTCACAGAAACGCGTTTGCGGCCAATGGCGCGACGGCGGCTCAACACGGCGGCGCCCGCCTTGGTCTTCATGCGCGCGCGAAATCCGTGGGTCTTCACGCGATGGCGTCGGTTGGGTTGAAATGTGCGCTTAGGCATAGAAGTGCGCTCCTGCTTCCTAGAAAGAATCTGTGCCTGATAGGCAAATCCAAGTGTATCGCAGGTTGAGCCAGGAATCCAGCGCGACTCTGGTCCAACACAAGATCAGTCAAGGTGAGGCATGCTGGCGATTGAACATCAGCGTGCACGAAGCCTGGAAGTTGAGCTTGGAAGCGATTGGGGGGCGTCGGCGCCGGGAGAGTCCGGGTTAAGGTGATTAATTATGTGCGGACAGGGGAGGAATCGTCGAGCGGAGAATCGTCGTTTCGTTCCAGCACAGCCTCTGCATGATTGAATATTGATAGCAACAAATCCGCGGAATAGACAGCGCATTTGCCATCGTCGAAGGCGATAATC
>JANXYB010000104.1 GCA_025350325.1 Acidobacteriaceae bacterium | reverse complement strand
TGCGCGTGGAGCCGGGATGCGGTTGGCGGAGTGGGTTCGGGAGGCGCTGCTGTCGGCGCCGGTGAACTCTGGCCCGGACTCTGGGGAGGTTGCGCTGGGCGAAGTCCTGGCCTTGCGGTCGCTGCTTCTCAATCTCCACTTCCGTGCCGCGAAGGGTGAGGCGGGCCAGTCTCCGTTCAGCGAGCCGGAGATGCGCGAGCTGATCGAGTGGGCGGACGAGACGAAGATGCAGCGGGCGCGGGAGCATCTGGCGGCGGTGCGGGCGGCCACGCATCACGCGGACTATCGCGAGCCCCACAATGCGTGCAGATCATTACCCTCGCCTCAGGCTCAATAATCAGGTGAACGTTGCGTGGGATCAATCACGTAAATGTGCAACTCGGGTCGAGCACGAAAGCGACCCATGCCCCACTAACTCCTTTAAAATCAGATTTCTGCGAATAAGTCCAATCGAGTCATATTTTTAGCGCCGACCCCGACCGGTAACGCAAACAAATGACTCGACTTCCATCCAGAAACAGGGTGGGAGGGGTAAGGCACTTAAAGACTCGACACCGGACGCCAAGGTCCCCGAGTCCAGTCTCTCCGCGTGCCCCATGCCACCGCCGACCGCCGACTCCCAATGCAGTAGACTACACTTTGCCGTTGTGGAGTTCGACTCATGCTGAATTTGACCCAGCGTTTGATCCTCGGCTGTGTCCTGGTCACTGCGCTGGCCGCGGGACTGGTGGCGATTGCGCACCGCGCTCTGGCCGCCGCCGGCTTGTCGTTTGTTGCTGTGGCTTTCCTTATTTCGATCATCCTGGTAGCCGTTGGCACAGCGTTATTTGTGCTTCACCCCATCCGCATCCTGGCCAACGATGCCCGAAAAATTGCGCAAGGTAATCTTGAGCACCGAGTGGAATGGAGCAGCCGCGACGACTTCGGCAGTATCGCCGGCGAGTTGAATCGCATTGCCGTTCGACTTCGCGATCTGCGCGACTCAGAGGCCGGCCGTCGCCAGATGGAGTATCAACTGTCCGACGCCGTCCTCCAATCCATCTTTGAGCCCATCATCGTAACCGACGCCAAGGGCCACATCCTCAAAGTCAACCAGGCCGCGGCAGAGGTGCTGGGCGACGCCGCGACCGACCGCATGGCGCTTACCAGCACCCCCGGCGGAGACAAGATATTGAGCGCAATCCGCGACGCCATCGCCATGCAAAAACCTGTCGCCGCCGAAGGCGAAGCCTCCATGCTGCCCATGCGCATTGGCAAACAATCGCGTAGTTACCGTCTGCGCACCACGCCCATGCGCGACTCCGATGGCCGCTTGCTTGGGACCGTCACCACTCTCGAAGACGTCACCACGCTGCAGGACACCGACCGCTTCAAAACCCAATTCATTTCAATAGCCAGCCGCAAACTGCGCGATCCGCTGCTGCAATTGCGCCGCGGACTCTACGCCCTAGGCAAAGGCTTTGGGGGCGAATTACTTCCACTACAAACAGAATTGGTAGCTTCGGCCAGCAGCGAATCTGAAAAGCTGAATGATTTGATGGCCGACCTCATTGAGGTAGCCGAACTCGATACCGGCAAGCGCGAATTCCAACTTGAGCGCCTGCGTCCCTTGCCCATGTTGAACGACGCGCGCGATCGCTGGGTTGATGAGGCGGGTGCGAAGCACGTTCGAGTCGAGGTGAATGCTTTCGCCGATTTGTCCGTCATTAACGCCGACCGCCGCGCCGTCCGCTCAATCCTCGACAACCTGCTCTCCAATGCTCTGCGCTACACGCCAGAGGATGGCGAGATCCTGCTGGCAGCCGAAGAGGTAAAGGACTCTATCCAATTCACCGTGCGTGACAGCGGCCGCGGCATAGAGGCCGATCGGTTGAGCACCATCTTTGATCGCTTCAACGCGTTCTCTGAGAGTGGTACTGGCATGGGCCTAGCGCTGGTGCGGCGGCTGGTCGAGTCGCTCGGCGGGCAGATCGCCGTCGAGAGCCGCTTGGGGCACGGCACCACCTTTCGCTTCACCCTGCCCGCTTCGGTAGCGGTAGCCGTCGCGCATCCGGTTGAGGTGGGTTAACCCATGGCAGAGATCGATTTCGACCGCCAGTCAGAGCCGGCCCGCTTGCGTGTCTACATAGGCGCGGCTCCCGGCGTCGGCAAGACGTATCACATGCTCAACGACGCCTGGCTCAAGCGCCAACAGGGCGACGATGTGGTGATCGGACTGGTCGAGACGCATGGTCGCCAGGAGACCGCCGACCAGATTCGCGATCTAGAAATCGTGCCCCAGCTCACGATTCCCTATCGCGGCGTCGAGTTGAAAGAAATGGATGTAGACGCCATCCTGCGGCGCTATCCGGGCACCGTCGTCGTCGATGAGTTGGCTCACACCAATGTGCCCGGCAGCAAAAATCGCAAGCGCTATGAGGACGTGCTGGAACTACTCGATGCCGGCATCAACGTCCTCACGTCGGTCAACATCCAGCACCTTGAAACGCTCAATGACGCTGTCAATCGCTCCGCAAATACGGTCATCCGCGAAACCGTTCCAGACACGTTTTTCAAGCGCGCCGACGAAGTGGTCAACGTCGATGTAACCGTCGAAGAGCTAAGGCTGCGCCTGCGCCAAGGAAAGATTTACGCTCCAGAAAAGATTGAGCAGTCTCTTGCCAACTTCTTTCGCAAGGGAAATCTCAACATGCTTCGCGAACTCTCGTTGCGCACCACCGCTGAGCAGGTGAGCAAGCGCGACTCAGATTACCGCCGCACGCAGGGCCTTGAGCAAGCACCGATTCCCGAGAAGATCATGGTCTGCCTCAGCACCCGGGCCGGCACTGAACGCCTGTTGCGCGTCGGCTCGCGTGTGGCTGGCCGGCTTGCGACAAACTGGTATGCCGTCTACGTAACTCGCCCCGAGGATGACGCCGGCCATGGTGATCCTGCGGCTTTCCAGCGTCTAGAGGAATACCAGCGCATGGCCCGCGACCTCGGCGCGCAGGTCGTAAATTTGACCGGAAAAAATGTCTCGGACGCGCTGATCCGCTTTGCCCAGCAGGAAAATATATCGCACGTGATCTTTGGTCAATCGGCGCGCTCACGCTTTGACATCCTGCTGCGCGGTTCGGTGCTCAACCGCTTCCTGTCTGAGGTTCGCGACGTGACCGTCCAGGTGGTTCCGATGCAAAAGTCCGCCCGCAAATCCTGAGGCCAGCTCCCTACTCCCAAACCACATACCGCATTGCATCTGCCTCTTGGCTCCGACATCAAGAACATTATCGCGATGGTCAATCCCTCTAAAGTCGTTGCGTTAGTCTGAAACTGCGTCAGCCGACTTTGCTCATTGTGAGTGGATTCCCTAGTGAGCCTCTGCAATTTCCTAGCATCCCCATTAATATCTTGAATAGATCTTAGATAATCATAGGTTTGCTCGGAGTAAGTTGCATCTACTGTGGCAATAACTGGCATTAATTTTGACTTAGATGAATGCAAGCTTAGCTAACTTGTGATTTAGATCACATACAAGGAATGCGTGTAAAGACGGTGCCTTCCGAGTATCCATTGTTAGTTCTAGCCTTTTAGGAAAGTAACACCTACGTGTTAGTTACTTCGGTGTTTACAGTCATTAAAGTATTACACAGACCTAACCGAGCTAAATACTATTCTCAATGCGTGATTACAAACGGCAATAACAACACCGCGCAAATAGGTCAAGCAATAGATGGGAGTTCCAAAAATGAGGATGACAGCGAACGATTGCGCTTCCACATTGCACGTGGGTCCCACCGCAGGCCGCGATGACCGTCGATGGTCACGCAAATCTGTGTTTTCGGTGATCGTTGGTCGAATTCGAGTATTGGCTGCACGCAGCGAGGGCGGTTCCCTGGTCGAGTTCGCCGTAATTGCTCCACTCATGCTGTGCATGATCACCGGGATGTTTGGTTTTGGATTTGCCTTGGTTATTTATATGCAGTTGAACAATGCTGTTGATGTGGCCGCGAGAACTGTGGCAGTAATCCGGAACACCAACGCCGATGGCACGACCCCCGACCCTTGTGCCGCTGCCGTTCAAGCGTTCAATAACTCGGCTCCCTCGCTCAAGGCCGCGAGCACATCCTTTAGCTTTATTTTGAACGGAGCTTCCTACCCGTCGACGAAGACATGCTCAAGCGCAACGGCGAATGTTATTCCCGGCAAGAATGTTCAAGTTTTGGTCACTTACCCCTACACGGTCATGGTCTTCGGATGGACACCGGTTGTCATGACACTGAGTGCGCAAACGTCTGAGCTTATGCAATGACATCAACCAACTTTTCCAATGAAAGATACGGTGAAAAGGTGCGAAAACTAAACCGAAATTCGATCGTGTCCTCTACGGTCCACGACCAGACGGGCCAGATCCTCCCCTGGGTCGCGGTCATGATGGTCTCGCTCATCGGAACATGCGCGTTGACGCTGGATGTCGGTCGCGTCATGGTCGTTCATCGCCAATTGCAGGCCGCGACTGACTCAGCGGCGCTGGCTGGCGCACAAACAATGCCCGATGGTCCCTATGCGGATGTAGCGCAGTCCTATAGCTCTGGAACCGGCAATTCTAATAACTCTGGGGGCTACACTGCCGAGACGGCGGTAGTGACACCCTTGTGCATTAAGTTCCTTAAGGATGCGGGACTACCATGCGGCGGAACGTTATCAGCGAACGCACTTCAAGTGCAGCAGTCTGCCAGTGTGCCAATGTTGTTTGCAGGCTTGCTTGGCTTCAAGACTCTGCACATTTCCGCAATGTCCACAGCCGCGGTGAGAGGGGAACCCCACAATGTAGCGATCATCCTCGACACCACCCCCTCAATGGACACAGCCGATACCAACTGCCTGCCTTCGGGATCATCGCAACTTGACTGCGCTAAGGGCGGCGTACAGAACCTATTGCAAAGCTTATCGCCCTCGGTAGACAAAGTCAGTTTATTCACTTTTCCAAATGTCACTTCGACGAAGCCCGTCCCTGACCCCTTCGATTGCAGCGGTACCCAACCAGTTGCAGGGCCGTATACGTTTCCGTCGACAACTGCGACCTCATTAGCCTCGATGACCTACACAACAGGTAAAACCACGGTCTACGAGACGTATCAGGTCCAGGGCTTCTCGCAAGACTACCGCGGTAGCGACTCCTCAAACTCGCTCGCTTCCTCTTCCCCCCTGGTGAATGCCGTAGGCGGAGCGCCCCCTTGTAAAGGCATGAAAAGCGGCTACGAAAATACCTACTACGCGGGAGCCATCTATGCTGCACAAGCGGCACTGATCGCAGTGCAAAAGAAAGACACGCAAAACGTAATTATCCTTCTCAGTGACGGCAATGCGACCGCGAAGGAGACCAACCCGACCACCGCCTTCACTTGCAACTCAACCAAATACGCGGCTGGCGCGTTTGCCCCTGGCTGTAACGACATGGTTGTCAATACCCAGAGTGGCACCGTAGCCACAGGTTCAGGGTCTTACCCTTCCTGGGGAGGCGAATGTTCGCAGGCTATCGATGCGGCTAATTACGCCAAGAAATACCCGGGGGACTACAGTAATCCGACCAAGATTTTCGCCATTGCTTATGGGTCTTCAACCACGTCAGATTCCGGGGATTGTGGCAGCGACCGAATGTCAGGCATCTCGAATCCTTACATTTCGCCGTGCGCTACGATGAAGGCCATTGCTACGTCGCCATCTACCTTCTACTCCGATCACTACCTCCCCGGCAGTGACACTGGATGCCAGGGCACCGGAACAACGAACACCATCACATCACTTAACAACATCCTAAAGGACATCGGCAACTCTATGAAATCGGTAAGGCTGATACCCAACGGCATGGCAACCACAACGCCGTAAGTACACGCACGGTAGCACTTGGCCGGGCAGGAGTCTCCTCCCCGGCCAAGTCTTTGAGGGGCGCCGCCAGACTCTGCCGTTTCACGTCCCGATCTGGTGGTGGAAAGCCTGCGCAGCAGCGACCGATCTGGTAGAGTTGAAAAGCAGGATATCCAGGTATCGACGGCTGTACCCTAAAATCGAGCAACGGATTCCGGCACCACAAAAAAACGCACTCCAGTAAATGAAGACAATACACATTGGTGAGAGCTCGTAGCTCAGTTGGTAGAGCAACGCCCTTTTAAGGCGTGGGTCCTGGGTTCGAGCCCCAGCGAGCTCACCACTCTTCCCTGCTCCCGGCGTAAGTGTGTGGTTTTTCGCTCTGGCATCTTTAGTGGCGTGTGTCAGTCGATGAGGTCATGGAGCAAGCAGTAGCGGACGTTCGTGTTCGCAGGTGGCAGTCGGTTGCAGAGAAGCGGCAGCTTGATTGAATGCCATGCAGATTAATTCTGCGGTTCAAGCACAATGAATAAGGGCGACCAAAATCAAGTACAAGAGTCCCCTCAGCCGGTAAGCGGTGTAAGTCGTTTCCTGAGAGGACTCTGCGGCGAACTCCAACCCGGCCAAGACTTTAGCCTCACCTTATACCCGTAACCTATTGATATTAAATACACTTCTATCCAGAGTACGGGTGGGGGTACAGCAAATTCCCCTAAAAGCACTACCAAGCCCGTTTCCTGCAAACACGGAAACGTCCGGCAAGATACCCCCGTACCCCCTAAATCCGTTACCTCAACAATCAGAGCCGATCTTTATTTTCGGCGAACGCCCGTTTTGCCCAGCGCGAGCAGTGCTTCGGTGACGCGGATAGCGTCGTGGCGAACCACCGCATCTTCGCTGGCAAAGTCACCGGCGATGCAGCGCACGCCCAG
>JANXYB010000103.1 GCA_025350325.1 Acidobacteriaceae bacterium | reverse complement strand
CTTTTCGGGACCTTAATGCTCTTGAACACGAATGAAATACAGAACTTCATTCCTGCCGCGCAGCAAATTCTGGGGCCTTAAAATCAGTAAAAAAAATGATTCTGTTGCGCTAGGTTCGCTCCTTTCCTCCTTCCCTGAGATCAGCCTTGAAATGAAACACACGCGGCTCTTCATCAACGTTGTGCGAACGCATGAAGGGATGCGCTACGATTTACGCAATTTGGGAGAGTGCCCGTGCGTGTGAAATGAGAATTAAACGCGGCTAGCAACTAGGCACGATGTTGATCAGCGACAAAGCGTATTTTTGTGTCCCCCTGTTTCCGTCTTGACCGGACAACTAAATGCAAAAACGCACTATCGCGCTGAAGTGTGCCAGCATGAACGACCCATGATTTGTTATCTACCCCGTGTATGCAAGACGCCTGCCACAAGAGGGTTGCCTCGGCCAGAAAATATATTTGCTTTATATTGTTTGGTTTAGATGAGCAGAAAAACGGGTAGCCTGGAAAAGTCCATGCTGCAGTGTTGAATTCAACCGTGTAAATGCTTCCTGAAGAGGTATTATCTACCCGGTAACGGGGGAGAAAAAATTCTTTCACTGGGATTCATCGAGGTGAGCGGTCCAGCAATATTCTGATTGGCCTTACTACGAGATAAAGAATTCCGAGTGCTTTAGGTAGTCGGATGAAAGACCGGTCTTTTTCATTCGGCAGCAAGAAATTCGGCGAGAGAAACATTCGCACCCTGTCCCACCCCCCAAGCAACTGCACGTTGTAAGGCACCGGCCCCGATGGTGTGGTTCCAGGTGCGTCGAAAATGTGGATTTCGAAGTAGCCCGCAAGCTGAGACGCAATCTTATCGGCGCGAAATGCCTCGAGAACTTTTGCTGGCACTTGAGAATCGGCAAAACCGCGTGCGAGGAGCACGCCGAGCGCAAGAGTCCGCGAGAGGCCACATCTCCTAGCTTCCTTCATTATCTTTTCCCAATTAAGGTCTGGCGATGTCGCCAGTAATTGCGCTACGTCAACTATCCAAATCAGGCGCGACCAAGCATGTTTGCTGCCGTGCATGCAGAGGATTAGCAACGCTTTTCCGCGCTCAAGATCGGGAACCTCGGCACCTGCCAGCGTTACAGACTTGCGCGACGGCCATACCCAGGCCATCCCAAGATTCCGTCGAAATCTTGGCTGCGTCAGCTCCAACCTCCAGCGAAGCTCAACCACCATTCCATCTGCCTGTCGCTCGAAATGATATTCGTAATAATCTGCAACCGCTGGCGATCCGTCTGCGCCCATAGCTGTTTTTAATTCGTACCCTCTGCGCAAAAGCGCGGCCCTCGCTTTATCTAAATCGTGGCGGAAAATCAACAAGTCAAGGTCGCCGGCTGGGCGCGCTGTGAGATCGTGGTAGGCAGAAACCCCCAGCACCACCCCTTTGAAAGGCATTGCCGGAATGCCTTCGCGTTCAAACGCTTTCAATAACGCAATTAACTCCGCTGCGTTCGTGATGCTATGGAAAACATTTCGCTCATATTCAGCCCGCAATTCTTTCAGAACTTCCAAAGGCATCGACGAATTGCAATCTTTAAACCGTAAAAAGAGCATCGGCAAGACACCGTGGCTTCTCGCATTCTTGAGCAGTAAATCCCAGTCGACGATTTTCAAATCAAGATGATCGATCGCTTCATCCTTGCGTTCAGGTGGGCGCGCTAAATCACGCAAGAGTGCGCAGTCCTCGCGATCTAATGGCTTCACCCGCTCCTCTTTCTCGTCGATGCTGGCGTAAGGAATCATAATTCGTGCACGGCACGTACATGTGATCATAGGGTACTAAGAAATAACGATTACCTGAAAGGCGTATTAGATTACTAAAGACCTGTGGCAAAAGGTGTTAGTGGTCTATTACGGCGCTCGGGCATGGTGTATATTCTGCGCAGTAGGTTTCGTTTAATGGGTCGAATCTATCCCATCAGGAAGGTCGAACATGCAAGTAGAGCGCGTCATATCTAACGATCAAGTAGTCAACGGGCTGCCCGATGGCTCCCGAATAGTCGTGAATTCCAACAATGAAACTGTGATCGCGATGAATGCGACCGCGGGTGCTGCTTGGGATGCGTGCAGTGAACCCACTACCATCCCCAAACTCGCAGAAGCTATGCGTCATTCTTTCAATCCTCAAGTGACTGACGATATTGCCGAGCAAGCCATCCTTCGGCTTCAAGAGAAAAACCTGGTAAAGGTTTCAGGCGAGCCCGGGAAAACCACTCGTCGTGAAGTTCTTGCAGGTTTGAGCGCCGTTGCTTTGCCAATCGTGGTTGCACTCACAATGGGTGAACAAAAAGCGCACGCAGCAAAAGCTAGTTCCGTTGAGGTAGAACGAGGCCGTGGACCCCACGCCAGCGTGCCGAGGCATCACGGCAACAAATCCTTCTGACATATTGGTCACTGATCTAACGATTGCTTGAGTTCTCTACAGTTCCGCGTCAATGCGTGTTGTTCACTTCGAATCTCGAACTAAGCCATCGCAATGACCTCATCGCGATGGCTTAGTCCGTCAAAGGCGTCTTCGTCCCTCACCACATTCATATGCCAAGCACGCTTTCATTTGGAGTTCGCGCATTCGACTCCAACATTCTCGTAGAGACAGTGTGTCCAGAGGCGTTCGATACTCTGCAGCGTTATATCTTTCCATCGCTGCCGAGAGTAGATGTTGCGTCTGCATCCGCTCCCCCCTCCATATGGATCCGAGTCGAGCTAATCGCAAACCGATTTGAGTTGTCGGTCGACGGCGTGTGCGTTGCTTCGACGACCCACCTCGAGGCCCTGACTCTCGCTGCAATCAAATTCCTCGATGAGGCTGTTATAAGTCGTCTCACCTCGCTGTGTGCAGTGCACGCGGGTGCAGTCGTCGTTGAGGGCCAGGCACTTCTGCTCCCTGGTACTTCGCACGCCGGTAAATCTTCGCTGGTGGCTGAGTTGTTGCGCAGAGGCGCCACGTGCTTATCGGACGAATACGCGCTGATCGATCTAGAGGGTCGCGTCCATCCATATCCGAGGCCGCTACTGCTTAGGAATGGAAAACCCGTCCAGTCCGCAGTGCTTCCTCAGGAAATTAATTCGTGTTTCGCTGTTAACAGCGCGCCTGTCGGTTGGATTCTAGAACTGGCATATCAGCCCGACCATGCATGGAGCGCTGCGGAAGCCCCACAAGGCGAGGGCGTGATGATGCTCTTGAGAAATACTCCCCATGTCTTGGCTGAATCTCCGCACATGTTGCACGCTTTTATGCGCGCAGTGTCAGGGGCTCGCTGTTACGCCGGCTATCGCGGAGACGCATCGCAGGCTGTCGACCACATTTTTGAGTTGCTCGCCAGCACCGTTAAAAATCCCAGTCACGCTTGACGAACTGTAGCGTGTGTCGAAGAGCCTCTACGGAATCGTGACGCTGCTCATGTTCGAGGGGCCGCTTTCATTCCCTGACAAGTCGAAGGTTTTGACGATGTAGTCATAAGCTTGTCCACTCGCAACAGTCGTGTCGGCGTATGTTGTCTGCGTATCGTCCGAAGCATTGAGAAGCTGATAGACAGCGGTGCCACTTGGTGCGCGATACAGGTGATATCCAGCGATGGGATCGCTCGAAGTTCCCGGTGGATTCCAGCTAAGGTCAACTTCATGCGAGTCCCCAGTACCGCTGAGATTGATCGTCAGTGTGCCACTCGTCGACGAATTGCTGGTCACCGTAAGCTGTCCGGTCGCCGATCCGGTGGTCGCAGGATCAAACTGCACACTGAGTGTGACGGATTGGCTTGGATTCAACGTGATCGGGAAACTCGATCCTGATAATGAAAAGCCTGAGCCTGTGACCGTGGCTGAGTTCACGGTCACGGCTGCTGACCCTATCGAACTCAACGTCACCGACTGCGTCGTAGGCGTGTATATCACGACACTGCCAAACGAAATGCTGGTCGCATTGATGCTCAATACCGGGCTTGCGGCATTGAGTTGTAGCGCGAAGCTCCGCGAACCGCTGCCCTCTGTCGCTGACAGTGTCGCGGTCTGTGCGGTGCTGACCCAGCCTACTGTTGCAGTGAAGCTGGCGCCGCTCCCGCCGGCCGCTACATTGACTGATGCCGGCACCACAACCGACAGGTTACTACTTGACAAGGCAACGCTCACTCCGTCGATCGGCGCCGCACTACTCAACGTGACCGTGCAAACGTTTGTTCCCGATCCGGTCATCGATGAACTGGTGCACGAGAGAGCGATCAATCCAGGTATATTGACTGTGCCCGTGCCGCTAAGGTTGACTACTGCCACCGGGCTGCTCGACGCGTTGCTACTAACGGTGAGCTGACCTGTGGCCGCACCCGCGGTCGTCGGGGCAAACTTCACGCTGATCGTCACAGTTTGACCCGGATTAAGCGTGACGGGGAAACTTGCTCCCGAGACTGCAAAGCCTGTTCCAGCCACTGTTATTGAATTAACGGTGACCGCCACAGTTCCTGTCGATGTCAGCGTCACCGCATTCGAGGCCGTTGAGTTCAAGACCACATTCCCAAACGACAAACTACTCGTGCTGATACTCAGAGTGGACGTTGCAGCGTTGAGCTGCACTGCGAAGCTTTGCGAACTACTGCCCACCGTGGCCGTCAACGTAGCTGCCTGTGTGGTGCTCACCGAACCAACTGACGCCGTGAAGGTGGTGCTGCTGGCACCGGTCGGCACATTCACCGAAGCCGGCACTGAAACGGATAAATTGCTACTCGCTAGCCCGACATTCACTCCACCGCTAGGTGCCGCGCCGCTAAGAGTCACCTTGCAAGCGTCGTTGCCCGATCCAGTAAACGATGAGTTGCTGCACGACAGAACGCTCAATCCCGGCATGGTGACTGTGCCGATGCCGCTGAGGTTGATCACGGTCACGGGGCTGCTCGACGAATTACTGACAATGCTTAGCTGGCCGGTAGCCGCACCCGCAGTCGTCGGGTCAAATTGCACGGCAAGCGTCACAACTTGGCTCGGATTCAAAGTAAGCGGGAAGCTGCCGCCCAATACCGAGAATCCGGCCCCGGCAACGGTCGCTGCATTGACCGTAACCGCTGCCGTGCCGCTGGAAGTCAGGGTCACCGACATCGAGACTGCTGCGTTCAAGACCACACTCCCAAACGACAAACGACTCGTGCTGACGCTCAATCCAGGTATCGCGGCATTCAACTGCAGGTTGAAAGTTTGCCAGACGCTTCCCGCCGTGGCAGTCAATGTCGCTGCCTGTGCGCTGCTGACCAATGCGACGGCTGCGGTGAAGTCCGTCCTGTCGGCACCAGCTGGCACATTCACTGAGGCCGGTAAAGAGACAGAAAGGGTGCTGCTCGACAAGTTCACAAGCGTTCCTGCGTTAGGCGCGACGCCGCTCAGTATCACCGTGCAAATATCACTTCCCGACCCAATCATCGACGAGCTGCTGCAGGTAAGAGCCTTGAGCGAGACGCCGCCCACTCCGGGCCGCGAGCCGCCCTTTCCGTGAAGCTTCACACTCGCTGCTGGAGTGCTGGAGGATGTGCTGTCAGCACTAGTCAGAAAATTCAACTGACCCGTAGTATCGGATGGGGCGGACGGATTAAAGTGCACTTTCAAGCTTGAGGTGGTGCCGGCTGCGAGGGAGAGAGGAAAATTGCTTTGTTCAACCAGAGAGAAAGATGGATCAGAAAAATTTGCTTGAAAGATTTGCACGGCCGCAGAGCCGAGATTCGAAACAACCACTTGCTGGTCGGCGGAGTTGCCCACATCCACGGTCCCAAACTCCACCGTGTTCGGCGAGGCAGATATGTTCTGTGAAGAATTCGCCGATGGCAAAGAACCTTGGCGCACCGTGCCACCGCAACCGGATAAAGTCACGCACCCCAGTGCGACCACAGCCAGCCCGGCCAGGCTCCGCAATTCCAGCAACAATCGCCCACGCCATCCTAACGCGAGTTTTACGCCCTGAATCCCAGCTTGAGACTGTCTCTTAACCCACAACGCTTGAGCTATCAGCATTTGCTACCTTTGCAAGGCGATGTCGCCTGAAACTTTCAGCCGCCGCTCGCAAAAAGCCCCATGCCTCTTTCAGGTTGGGACGAGTGTTTAGCGTGGCGTTAGGCTTAGAATCGCTCTTGGCTGGACTGGTAACAAGTAACCATGGTCACTAAAGTTGTATTCAAAAGTTACCTTTGTACTGGCAAAAAATTGTCACAAATAAGATGCGCGGTAAATTCAAAAGCCGGCGCATGACAACGCCGGCTTCTTCGATCATCGAGACAGAAAATCACAAAATCGATACGCTGGTCATGTTGGATGGCATGCTCTCAACACCCGCGGCGTCGACAGCGGTGACTACATAGTCGTAAGATTGCCCACTGATCACTGTGGAATCGGAGTATTGCGCCACACCGTCCACCGCTGCGCTTAGAAGTTGGTAAGAAGCGCTCCCGCTAGCTGCACGGTAAACATGGAATCCCGCGATTGGGTCGTCACACGGTGTTGGCGAATTCCAACTCAGGTCCACCTGATGGGTTTCGCCGGCCCCGGTGAGACCGATCGTGGCAGTGCCATTCGTAGTCGAATTACTGGTGATCGTCACTTGCCCTATAGCCGTCCCGGCGGCTGGTGGGTCAAATTGCACATTTAGAGTCGTTGAAGCCCCAGGATTCAGGGTCACCGGTAAACTGTACCCCGAGATCGAATATCCAGGTCCGGTCGCGACCGCTGCGTTCACTGTCACCGCGGCCGATCCAGTCGAGGTTAGGGTTACCGACTGTGTGGCCGGCGTATTAATCAATACGTCGCCAAACGCGACCGTAGTTGCATTCATTCCCAATGAAGCGGTAGCGGTAACAACCGAGCTCAGTTGCATCTGGAATGTCTTTACGGCTGTCGCTGTGCGGGCCGTGATCGTTACAGTCGTTGCCACACTGACCGGCAAGACCGTCGTTCTAAAACCTGTCGTCGATCTGCGTGCAGCAACCGTTACGCCGAAAGGAACGGTCACGGCCGCGTTGTCGCTGGAAAGGCTTACATTCAGCCTGACGGTTGTCTTGCCTGTCAGGTAAACCGAGCAGGAGTCTGTGCCTGCGCCACTAAATGAATTGATCCCGCACGAGACGAGATTCAAATCCGGCGTGCTGCCAAACGCAAAAGAGGTCCCGCACAAAATCAGAAAAAGGGTTACACCGAGTTGGGCTTTTATGTAATTGCGGTCGAGTAAGCGAGTGAGGAAGCCGTTGAAAGTTTTGCCTTCCAAAATCATAAGTAGATGAGTCAATTGCAAAATGAACCTGCCTTTAAAGCGCAGAAAGGCTCGCGTGCGCCGCGTAGTTACCGGTGCATGGGCTTGTGCGCTAATTACTGGTTTTCGTATATGTAGAATGGCCTAAATGTGGTATTAATTCGGTGACACGGATCACCAAAGTTCGCAGATGATGTTACTTTGGTTGCAGTTTTATAAGTATATTAAAAATTGGTATATACAAATTATTTCCAAGAATAAACTTGAGCTTCGTGCTCTCTTTAAGGGGAAAGCTTAACTTCTGAAGCGACAACGTAAATCTAAATTGAGTTACTGGGTAGCGAGGTCACTCGCGAGCTTTGGACCGTCTGAAACGAACCCTGTTCCCAAGACGAATGAATATTCACAAGGGTCCGCTCTCCTGCCCCGCTGCTGACACAGAGTGTTAGCTACTCCTTTGAGCTTTCCAATACCCGTTTTCGTGATTCAATTGCGATCGTCTTTGAAGCCGTTATACCAATGGGTTTCGTCGCAGAATGGCTTGTTCTTCGAGCCTCCGCAGCGGCACAGCGCAAAGAGGTCTCGCGTCGCGCCGTCGCCCCACACATCGGTCTGTAAATCACCGTCTCCCGACACGCGCTCTGGACCGTCCATCGAAACCGTGATCTGGGTTTCACGCGGCAAGCCGTCTTCCGCATCACGCGGAGCATGGTTCAGCGCGCCCGAGGGGCACTTGCGGGTCTGTGCGGCGATCCTGGCGGCGGGTGCGCCGTCTTCTTTACAGTGCGACCCGGCCGGGCGGCGCCAAAACAATTGAGAGCCTGCTGCCGCAGAGCGTGCCTGGGATTCTGCTGCGGCTGACGATATCGTTTACAGCGGGGATTTGCGAGGAGCTGGCATTCCGCGGTTTCCTGCAGCAGCAGTTCCACGCGCTGAGTGGCAATATCGTAGCGGCAGTGCTGGCTCAAGGCTTGGTCTTCGGGCTGTTTCACAGCTATCAAGGCTGGCGCAACGTCGCCGTGATCAGCGTGCTCGGGGCGCTGTTTGGAGCCCTGGCAGCGTGGCGCAGGGATGTCCGCGCCAACATCGTGGTGGATGCGTGGGGCGACGTTTGGGAAGGTTGGTTGAAGGTCGTGGTCTGGCGATGAGAAATTGCAGAAGCGGGTTCGACTTCTTGCTGTTTGCTGCCTTCTATCTTTGATCTTGTCTGGCGAAGTTGGCAGTTCTTCGCGCACCGGCCGCGATGAGACTGACAGCTAATGCTGCAAACGCGAGGTTTCCGATTCGAGTCACTGTACTGACTGTTCCGAGTGCGGGAGTCTGCACAAAACCATGCCATGCATACGCAAGCGCAGCGCCGCCCGCAAGGCCCAACCGATGGCGTCCATCCCAACCGCTACGGCCCGACCAGATGAAAATTGCGGTGACGGCGAGGGCATCGAGAAGCAGGTAGGCTGCTACAGCCCACCATCCCCACGTGTTGGGGACCAACAGGAAGACAGAGGCTGCAATCAACACCATCAGTCCAATGAACCAAGGCTCCGGAACAGGTTCACGGGCAAAGGCTTTCGATCGTTGAGGGAGGCGAAAGGCCAGCGCAATCGATCCTAAGAAGAGGATTGCAGCCCAGATGAATTGACTCCGCGAAGCCGCAAAATGATTGGGGTCCTGACGGATCGAAAAGGATGCCATCGATGCCCCTGCAACAATGAAGATCACTGCCACCAGCCCTGACTGAAAACCGCCCAGCCACGGAGATGTTGCCCGCTCCGGTATCAACGCTTCTACCAAAGCGATTGAGACCGATATACTCCACACCGTATGAAGCGTGAGCACAAAGATCGTATACCACGCGCTGATTCCCAACGACGGCACAAAGGCAGGCTCCAGAAGATGAAGGTTCAATCCTAAATAGTTCGGATTGAAAAGCGTCTCTGTGAGGAACGCTTCTTCGAGAATGCCGTACGCCAACGCAAGTACGAGAATGCTTTCCCATCCCCGGCCCGTGCGGCGCACGCATTCCCTGATCAATAGGGCGCCACCACCATATATGGGGGCCAGTATCGCCAGCATGCCAAGCTTTGTGACTGACATGTTGCCCAGCAGGAACTCCGCGACCAACGGAGCGATGATGAAGAGACCAAGGGCGGGCAAGATGCGCCTTGAGTGTGAAGCGGCCCAATTGCCCAAAGTGAACCTGCGACTGGGTTCCGGTGAGCCGCTCAAATTTGTTTCAACAACGGCACTTTTCATATTCGGCCCCTTGTTTTGCCTCATACCTCGACGGATCTTGCCAATTGGTTCGGTCGTTCTGTAAAATAACTTAATAAGTAGTTAGCTTAAGTGCTAAGTTAATTACTTGTCAAGGTAAAATGCTTAAATGACCCATTCATTGAAGAGAACCCGACAAGAACTGCTCAAGCGGCTGGGACTGGAACTAGGGCGCGAGATCAGCGCTGAGACCATCTTTTTCCATGAAGTTGTAGCCCACAAGCTCGGTTTGAACGCCACCGACACGCGATGCCTCGACCTGATATCGCGCGCGGGAGCGTCCGCAGTAACGGCGGGCGACCTGGGGCGGGCGACGGGTTTAACCACCGGCGCTGTGACCGGGATTCTCGATCGGCTTGAGGCTGCAGGACTGGTTGAACGTGTGCGCGACTCCAGTGATCGCCGGCGCGTGTTTGTCCGGCCCAGACCTGAGGCTGTGAGCCGCCTGGGGAAGCTGTACGAGGGTGTGGGTGCAGCAATGATGGAGCTAGCCTCAGGTTATAAGACCAAAGAACTGGAACTCATCAGCAGTTTTCTCGAACAAAATCTTGTAGTCCTGCGAGAGCAGATCTCCAAGCTTTCGTAGCTTTTGTCTCAGGGTGGGTAGAATTATCAGAAAGACTCGCGGAGCCGGACGGATTAGATGTCGGGCCGGGGAACACATTCATCAGCTTTGGATTAGGGCACGACTTGAGGCGTGCGAAATTGCTTAATCTGAGGCGGCCTTTTTCCCCTGAGAGAAGTTCCAGTCACGAGGATTTGCAGACTATTTCGCCACAATCCTTATCATCGAAACAAACGGAAATATGCAGGCAGGGTCGAAAACATTCCCGTCGCTCTCTCTGATATGTCTTGGCCTGAGTAGAACGGCTGTGTAAGTCATTTGTTTTCAAATTTCTGCGTATAAGTCTAATGTAATCAGATTTTTACAGTCGCACCCCTTGCGCAAACCATTGATAACGCGATCTTTGCTCCCAGAAATAGGGGGGGAGGGGGGTGGGGGTGCGTGAGGCGCGCCTTTACCAGCCCAACACGTAAGCAAACAACAGCGGCGCAACGATCGACGCGTCCGACTCGATAATGAACTTGGGCGTGTCCTCGCCTAGCTTGCCCCACGTTATTTTCTCGTTTGGCACCGCGCCGGAGTAGGACCCATAGCTCGTTGTCGAGTCCGATATCTGGCAGAAGTAAGCCCACAGCGGAACATGATCGCGCTGCAAATCCTGGTGCAACATTGGAACCACGCAGATCGGAAAATCGCCCGCGATGCCGCCCGCGATCTGGAAAAATCCCAACGGCGTTTTCGCGGTGGTGTTGGTGTACCACTCGGCAAGCTCCATCATGTATTCGATGCCGGTGCGTACCGTGTGCACCTTCTTGACGTCGCCCGAGATGCAATGCCCGGCATACATATTGCCTAGCGTTGAGTCTTCCCAACCCGGTACGAACATGGGCAGATTCTTTTCAGCAGCCGCCAGCAACCAGCTATCCTTCGGGTCAATCTGGTACGACTTCTTCAAGTCGCCGGAAAGCAGAATCTTGTACATGAACTGATGCGGAAAAAAGCGTTCGCCGGCTTGATCGGCACGTACCCACTCCTTCAGCACTTCGTTCTCGATGCGCCGCATGGCTTCCATCTCGGGAATGCAGGTGTCGGTCACGCGATTCATGTGCCGCGACAGAAGCTTGGCCTCGTCGGCAGGCGTCAGATCGCGATAGTGCGGCACGCGCTCGTAAAAATCGTGGGCGACCAGGTTAAAAACATCCTCTTCGAGATTCGCGCCGGTGCAGCAGATGCCGTGAATCTTGTCCTGGCGAATCATCTCGGCGAGCGAAAGACCAAGCTCCGCCGTACTCATCGCGCCGCCGATGGTGACGAACATTTTGCCGCCATCCGCCAGCAGTTTGTTGTAAGCATTGGCCGCGTCGACAAGCGCTGCAGCATTGAAATGACGATAGTGGTGCTTGATAAACGACGTGATTGAAGACATTGCGTTTTGGCTCATTCTTCCTACTAAACTAACACAGCCGCATCCACTTCCTGTGAACGCTGGAAGTCCCTATCCGGCGCGGCTACGGCGCTGTTTGCCTCGTTCGCCGCTGCGAGTTTCTCATTTACTTTTGCCATCACTTTGAAGGCATCTGCAACGTAGACAACATCGGCTTTGCCGCGCGCCCAGCCGCAATTGGGATCGAGCGAAATAGCGCGACGATCGGCGATGAATCGCCAACCGACAACATGCGGCTCTTCACCATGGCAGCATGTTGAAAGGCCCTTGGCGTGACGCGGCATAGAGCCTGTCTGGCCAATCTGGTTCATGTGGGTGAGGAAGGGAAGCACCGGCCCGCCATCGCCCCCTTGATCAACTAGCGACTTGCTGCTCCCGAGTGAAGCACCAGTGTTGCGCAAAAATCCGAGAATTAAATCGCCCGCTTCGGCTGCGTGCGTTTGCCCATCTGCCTGTTTTTTCGTCCAGCCCGCACCGGCGACAAGCAGCAACTTCGCTTCTGGCCGGATGGTCAACGCATTTTGTTGCGGCGCGCGCAGGCCCAGCACTTGAGTTCTCAACGATGGCAACTCAACTGGAACGTCTTCAACCTCACCTACCGGCCCGTCGCCGGTGAATGCCGCATGCGTGCCAGCATCGATCAGCAAGAACCATGGTCGCGCATCGCGGCTTAAGACAGCCTCAATACGCTGACGATAAAACGAGCGCGTGACTTCGATCGACCTTCCTTCGCCGCTGGCGCTAACGTTGATTGAAGTGATGTGTGTGTCAATCAGTCCGCCAAGTCGAAATGCGACGCCGGCAGCGACGCGCGTAAAGCGAGAGCCCGCTGCAACGATGACAATGCTGGCATGGGCTGCCCGGCACAGCGCTTCGCATGCAGCCGCATCGCTTGCATAACGCGACTGCGCCAAGGCTTCGTCCGCGACACACAAAACACGCGCGTTCCCAAACCCAAGGGAGGTGGCAAGCGAACCATTCACGGCAACGACGCCGATGACGAGCGGTGCACCGAGGCCAACGGAGAGATCTTTTCCGGCGGTAACACCCTCAAGAGACGCTTGTGACAGCATCCCATTTTCATCTGCATGGGTCAGTACAAGAATTGATTCCACCATCGTCAATTCGCTCCAATCCACGCCACGATCTCCGCAGCAATTTCATCGGGCGACCTATCTTTCACTACGCGCGTTGTGCGCTGCTGTTTCGGCAGGCTCACCGAGGAGTAGTGCAGACCGTTTGCAGTGAGCGTGGCCAACTTGGCTTTCTGCAGCGCCGGCATGATAGTGCGCATATTCGCCATTCCTGTTTGCGGATTATTACGCGGCTCGGCAAGATTGCCAGTCGCCCACCCCAGCACGGCAGGCGCTCCGATGCATCGAGATACCTGGTGCTTGCCGCCTTCGACACGCTCCAGCACTTCGAACGATCCATCGTCGTGCAGATCGATTTGGTCAACGCCCTGAAACTGGTCTGTGATACCCAGTCGCTCGCCAACCAATTGCAGGGTGACGCCTGCGCCGCGCGTCGCCGATTCCCATCCGCCAAAGATCAATAGCTTCTCGCGATCAAGTCCCGGTAAGGCGGCGATTGCATCTGCCAGAGCGCCGGCTGTGGCGTGTGCGTCGGCGAACCCACCTATAGGCGCATCGATTGGGACTAGTTCGAAGATCGCTTTCTGGGCGACGGTCATCATCACCTGCTGCAGCTTGGCTTTTGGGCCAAGACTGACCAACCAAACCTTGCTGCCCGGAAATCTGGATGCCAGGTTGGCGGCCTCAAACAGCGCACTTGCCGCCCATGGATCGAGTATGGCCGGCAGCATCATTTCATTTTTGAGACCCGGACCGGTGGCTCCGGTCACAGGCTCCAGCGTTTGCAAAGGATCGGGAGCGATCCCGGCACAAACTACGATGTGTAATTCATTTGTCATTCTTTTCCTTTGCAGGTCGGACGCTTCAATTTTCCGCTGAATGCAATCCACCGGCACCGGCGCGGAACTCGATATTGCCGCGTTCGCCATCGGCCGACTGCGAACAGTTCCACACGCATGCTCCGCAATGCACGCACTTTTCCCGCTCAAAGACCGGCATCAAATCGGCACTGAGGGTGATTGCCTGGCCCGAGCACATGGCGATGCAAGTCTTGTCCTCGCAGTCGATGCACAGACCGGCATTGCGAAAGACCACATGGTCGGCAAAGCCTGGCAGAGCCTGCACTTTGCCGCCCATAAGCAACGCGTCCTGTTGCGAGATTAGCAGGCGGCCATCAAATGGAATCTCCGGCCAACCGCGCGCGGTCAACAGCGCGTCGTGCAGCGGGCGTCCGTCCATCAGCGCAAGGGCCGCGGCATCCTTCGCTTTGATGTCCTCGGCAAAATATGCTTTGGCGTGGTGAATCTGTTTATAGGGCGGTGGAATGTTTGCATTTAACGAGAAGCGTCCCCCGCTGAGGCCGGCAATCGCCATTCCCATCAGCCCACGCACCATGCCAGATTGAAATCCGTCGCGTGCGTGTTCTGCTTCGCGTGCTGCGGCCTCGATTGCGCTGGCGCGCCGGCGGCTCTCGTAGGTTGCTGAAAGATTTTCGTGAGTAAACGGCTTGCGAGCGCGCAGCAATTCAAGCACGGCGTCGGCGAGCTGTGTGCCGGTGGTCCAGGCTTCGTCCACGCCTGAATTGGTGAGAATGTTAGTTGAGCCTGAGCCTTCGCCGATACGCGCAAACCCGTCGCCGGTGAGGAAGGGTTCGCCGCGCCGACCCGACTCGTCCAGCGACTTTGCGCCCCACGAGCGCAGAGTTCCATCCTTCAAATATTTCCAAAGCGCAGGATGTTGAATGTAGTGCTGCAAGTAGCGGTACGCAGTGCGCGAGGGGTCGCTCATCCAAGACGGAACGAAGATGCCGACGGAGACGAGCCGGTCTGGATGCACGTACAGGAAGCCGAAGATTTCGGGCTCAGGGTAGCCAAACGTATGCCACACGG
Organism: Acidobacteriaceae bacterium; assembly: GCA_025350325.1. Lineage (GTDB taxonomy): Bacteria > Acidobacteriota > Terriglobia > Terriglobales > Acidobacteriaceae > Telmatobacter. The sequence goes on along the minus strand of JANXYB010000103.1, from coordinate 31,319 downwards.
TGCCCGGCTTGAGCGGAGAGGGCCGGTCAGAGTCAGCAAGGTTCTCGGGTGGCAACTCGATAAGCATCTTCATGCCTAAGGCCCACTCATGCTTCGCATTCCCTTGTGGCATTCCTAATTTTTCGTTGAGAGCCTGTCCGATTGCGCCATACGGCCCGTCCCCCACTACGGTCAATTGCGCGCGCACATCCATGCCGGCCATGAAATCTTCGCCAGGGCAGCCTTGCTTATCGACACCTTGATCGGCCAGTCGGATACCGGTCACCGCGCCGCCCGCAAACAGAGGCCGTGTGACCGGCGTGCCCGGCCAGATCTGCACCAGGCCGCTCGCCATGATCTGCGACCCGACCCATTGGTTGAATTGCCCCATGGACATGACCAGCCCACCGTTCTTGTGCAGAAAGCCGGGCGTCCAGGGCATATGAAAGGCGTCGTCGCGAACGCCAAGGAATGGGCCGAGTTTGCGCAACACAGCATCCTTAATGTGGCACAACCGGGATCGACGGCTGGCGCCGATGGGGTCAAGCAGATACAGCAGGCGCTCGCTGGTGATGGCAGCAGCCATGGGGATCTCAGCCAGGTTCAGATCGGGAAAACTTTGTCGAATTGCCGCGCCGCGCGTGACCACCCCGCTCACTCCAGAGGCGATATCATCAGCGCGCTCGTAGCAGAGCACTTGCAGCGGAATCCCCGGTGAAACTTTGCTTTCAAATGCAGTTTCGGCGGGATTTTCGTTCCATGCGCGCGTAAGGGTCGTAAGAAAGCCACCCATCGCGGGACCGAAGCCGACGCACGCGATGTCCACTTCCATCGTCTGCCGTTCAACCTGGAGCTCTGCTCCTGTCTCGGACTGAATGCTCATGCGGGGTAATCCAATGCTTCGGGAATCATGACTTTGCTCACGGTCTCGGCGGCGCGATCTTTGGCCAGCCTTGAACCGCTGAGGCAACTGCACAGTTTGTTTTGCAGCCGCAAAAATTCGCTAGATCCGGCACATCCTGCACAGGGTCCGGCTTTGTCAGGATGACTTCCGCTTTGATCGACCACGTCCACTGCGATGGATGCGATACCGGCCATCGTCATCTCGAACTCATCCAGCTCGCGCTGCATGAAGCAGTTCTGCCGTCCTTGCTCGTCCCAGGCTGGATGCTCGTTGTAGCCAAACACTAACTCGGCGCAGATGCGCGAAACTTCACCTGCAGCCTGCGCAGCTTGCGTGTGGCACAGATCGCTCAAAAACTGCACTGTCCCTGTCAGTTCCTCGGCAGCGACCGCGTTGGTACCGTCGTGGGTTTCCAATTCAAGCACATCGAGGATCTGGCACCTTGACGCCAGCAGCCAGCAGAGCGCGTCGGCCAGCGGGAAGGTCACGCCTTGTCTCTGTCCGTGATACAGCTTGTGACCGTCGGCATCCGTGGCGTTCTGCAGATGGCGCAGCGTCCACATCCACATCTCCATCGCCGACGCTAGTGTGCAAGCGCCGATATTCGCATGTGTCGATGCAATCCTGCGCATCTGGGCGGTCCATGCTTTTAGCTGCGCCAGAAAAACCTGAGAGGTCATCGTCACGGTCAGTTGGCGACGCTGCACCGCCTCGGGACCCTCGTAGGTCGCTTCGAGTTGCGCATCCATCCACTTGCTGGCGAGAAATCCGGGACAATCTTCCGTGATCCCGTACCCACCCATCAGGCTGACCGCCTCGCGCATCATGTTCGCGCCGTGGCCGGTGTTCCAAAGCTTGGTGGCCGGACAAAGCACGTTGGCAATTGCATCCTTGACCACGTAATTCACGAGAATATCCGCCGCTAATTCCAAACGTCGCGGGTCATTCGGATTCAAGTCAAGCATCTCTATGGCGCGCTGTTCGCTGTCGCGCAAAGCTTTCATCTCGGCGCGTCCACCCTCGATGCCGCTGCGTTTCAAGATGGCCGTCTTCTGCTTTTCAATAGGGTCCAGTTCATCGAAGAGGCGTGCTGCCGCGAAGCCGAGCGATGCAGCGGCTTCGCCGCTGGCCCATACATCGACCAGCCGATGCAATGCGTCTTCACGCTGCTGAATGCCTTGCTCAAAGCGCACAGTGCCGGGCCTGATTCCTTCAGCGCCGCGAAAACGTCCACGTTGATAGCGTATGACGGGTTCGACGGCGGAGAGCAATTTGGCCGCGGTCATCAGTCCGATAGGGACGCGGGTACGTCGGAAGACCGCCTCGATGATTTCGCCGTGATTGAAATTGGGAATGATGACGCCATCTGTTACCGTATAGCCGCCGACGATGCGGCTGGCTGGAACTTTCAAATTGAAAATGGGATCGCCGGTGGAAGACAACTGGTGCACCAGCTTTTTGGTTGCGGTTCCAGGTTCGAATGTGCCTTCGTCGGTCTTCTCAAGAATGACTACGCAACTGCCCTTGATCTGCGGATCGTCTGACGCCACGGCAGCGGTGACAAAGTTTGCAAATGCAATGTTGGTGATGAAGCGACCGCGCTTCTCGACCTGCAGCCAGGGCTCTTCGCCATCTTTCCATTCGACGATGCGAACCTTTCCGTTGAGCATGCCGGTATCGACGCCGACGTAAGGTATGGGCTCGGTGAGCACAAAAGCTCCGCGCCACGGCTTGCGATTCTCGCCGGGCAACGGCGGAGCCGACAGCGTCATGTAGTGGTTGGCCTGCTCTGGCGTGCCGCGCTCGTGAATGGGCGAGAGCGCCAGGAAGCCGGCGAGACTGGCAGTCGCTGCGCCGCCATCGACCCATGCCAACTCAAAGGCCGTGAGCGACAACGCCAGGTTCTTTGGCCCAGTGATGAATCCGCCTTCTACAGGTTCCATAAACACACCGGTGAGCCCGGCGCGGTCGAATGCTTCCAGCATCTCGTTCTTCGCCGGAGTCCACTCATGGCTGTTGCGCTCGCCGGCCGCCACCATGTGCGCTACGGTTCCGCGGGCTACTCCTCGGGCAGACTGCACCAGCATCTGCAGGTCAAATCGCTCGGCGAATCGCCATTGAATCTGGCGCACCGCGTCGCCGGGAAGAGTGTGCATGGTCGTGGATTCAGTCAGTGCAGACGCGCTCATACGATGTCCTCAAGCAGCCGATCCATTGTCCGTGAAGACATACACTGCAGCATGTGACTCGCGTCACCTAGTTGAACTTCCAACGTATGGGGAAATGTTGAGTGTAGGGATGCTCCAGATCGAACTCAAATCCAACAAAGTAATAGGTAAGCGCGCATCGACGCTTGGCGCAAACCTGTGTCGTATTGCGCTCATCGCAAAAAGAAGAAACCAAAGTCAGACTTCGTTCCCTTGCACCTTGTGATTCGAGTCACAGCCAAATCTGACTCAAAAGCATCTTCTGTAGGTCGTGAACCCTGCACGTAAGATTCTGTGCCAAATCCTGACTGTATCCCTGTTTATTTTTGCATCCTTTACTTTGGTTTTAGGGGCCAGTGCCGAGCGCAAAGCGACCAACGAAGACTGCCTAACTTGTCACTCCGACGTGACTCTAAGCAGAGAAACTGCCGGTAAAAAAGTAAGCTTGTTTGTGGATGGAATGAAGCTGCAGCACTCGATTCACGGCAGCATGTTCACCTGCGTTGATTGCCACAAGGATGTTAAGGGCCTGGTTCACGAGACTACGCCGCTAAAGATTTCCTGCGCGCAGTGTCATGCGGACGCACAGCTGGCTTACTCGCACAGCCTTCATTCAAAACCGGTCAAGGCGGGTGGTGAAGCTGCGGCAAATTGCGAAGACTGCCACGGCAGCGTTCACGAGATCCTCGCTTCAGACGACGCCAAGTCGCCGGTAAGCCACGTCAATATTCCGGTGACCTGCGGTCGCTGTCATGGGCAAAAGTTTTTGATGGATGGGGCAGGGGAGAGTTCGCAGGCTTTTGTCTCCTATCAGGAAAGCGTGCACGGGCGCGCAGTAGAAAAAGGCTCGACCAAGGCGGCGGTTTGCACTGACTGTCACGGATCGCACGAGATACTGGCGGCGAACGATCAGAAATCGCCAATCTACAAGTTCAATGTTCCGGCGACCTGCGGCAAGTGCCATGGTGCGGTTCAGCAAACGTTCATGCAGAGCATTCACGGGCAGGGGATTGCCAAGGGCAACGGATTGGCCCCGGTGTGTACAGACTGCCACGGCATTCACTCGATCAAGGCGCATCGCGACCCGGCCTCGCCCGTTGCAGAGGCGAACCTGTCCCGCGATACCTGCGCACGCTGTCATGAAGGCGTGCGGCTCTCTCAGGAATTTGGCCTGCCGGTAAATCGCGTCTCCACTTACATGGACAGCTACCACGGCCTGGCTGCTCAAGGCGGTTCGCTGGTAGTCGCGAACTGTTCCAGTTGCCATGGCGTGCACAACATTCTGCCCTCGGGTGATCCTCGCTCAACGGTCAACCCCGCCAATCTCGACGGGACTTGCGGTAAGTGTCACAAGGGAGTGACGCGGAAATTTACTCTTACGCCGGTGCATGTTACAGGGGAGGTTCGTTCGAAAGATGTTGGATCGATCGTAACGCGCTGGGTGCGGCTGATCTATGTGGCCTTGATCCTGGTTGTGATCGGCGCGATGTTTTTGCACAATGCGATTCTCTGGCGCAGCAAAGCGGCCGCCCGGCGCAAATTGCAAAGCCCGATGATGGCACGGATGACGACCAACCAGCGCTGGCAGCATCTGATCCTGCTTACCAGCTTCATCATTCTGGTCATCACTGGATTCGCACTCAAGTTTCCCGATTCATGGTTTGCCGAAGTCTTGGGCATGGGCGAGAAATGGCGCGGCATCATTCACCGTATCGCCGGCGTGATCTTGATGGGCGGCGGAATCTATCACGTGTTTTATGTCGCCGCGACGCGCGAAGGCCGCAAGATGCTGCGCGATATCGCTCCCCAGCCGCGAGATGGATTTGACGTCCTTGGCACCATGCTGTTTCATCTGGGACTAAGCAAGAAGAGGCCGAAGTTTGCGCGCTTCACCTACGGCGAAAAGGCGGAATACTGGGCGCTGGTGTGGGGCACAGGATTGATGGGCGTGACCGGCATCATGATCTGGGCCAAGATCTGGGTGGGCAACCTGCTGGCACGCTGGTGGGTCGATGTGGCAACGGCTGTGCACTTTTACGAGGCGATTCTCGCTACCCTGGCTATTCTGGTCTGGCATTTCTACCAGGTGTTCGGCGACCCCGATGTCTCACCGATGAATTGGACATGGTGGGATGGCAAAATGCCGGTTGAGCAATATCGCCATGAGCACGAACTCGACACCGAATCGCTTGCCGAAGCAGACAAGCAATCCGGCGAGTTAAGCGTGGAACCTGAAAAACGGGATGCGATCGATCCAGGCGAAAGCGAAAAGCATTCTTAGATCAGTTTCGGAATACACCTGGCCGGGCTCAGACTCTCCAGTTGTCGGCTCGCCAGTTCTTGATGCGTTCCTTGATTTGTTTGCGCGTCAGGTTCTCGGCGAGGGCGGCTTGCGCGAGGGGAACAACTTCGTCATCTGCGGCGAAGCGCAACGCAATAAGCTGGCTTTCGGTGAGGCGATAGATCTGCGGGTGAAAGGACTGGGGAGCCAGCGCCTGCAAACGAAGCCGTTCTTCGAGCCGAATGACGCGATCCTGCACTTTGAGCGGGTAAGTCCGCAGCTTAAACAAGGCGACAATCGCGACCAGAGAGAGCACCAGGTACCAAGAGGCCGCAATGTGCGCGTCACCCCAATGGCGTTTCAAGTGAAATCCGGCGAAAACGAGATTCAATACCAAGGTCATTGAGAGAAGCACGTGGTAGGGTGGATCAAACCTGCCGTGATTCTTGAGACTCTGTGGTTCACTCATGTGTGTCGATCATCCTTTAGGTCGGAGTGGACCGGAATGAACGGCTGCGTTGCAGACCGATCGCTTTCGGTGGCGTTGTGGACCTGTGCACGGACGCTCAGGGAATTCTCTGCGGGTGGGTCAACCTGTGTCAACGTTTCGAGGTGCCGGTGAGCAGCCTGTCGAAGCTTAGCTGCGGCTGCGTGGTATCGGCCTAATTACCCTCAGAGGCTGTCGGCGTAGAGAGTGCAGCCTGTTATATGTGAAGCTTCGGGTGAAGACATTGGGAAAACAGCGCAAGATATCTAGGTTGAAATAGAGCCATAATGAGAGCGAAATATCCAGTTGTACACGCAAAACAAATTAGGAGTTTAGGGAGATCAGTCCATCTCTTTTCGGCATTAAAAACGTAAACAATGCCACTTCCAATTATGACAAGCAAATTTGCGATCCACCCAGGTACGGAAATAAGTAGATCTGGACGAGCAACATGGCCAGTGTGGAGCAGAAGGTTAGCTTGCTCTAAACCGTTTTTCAGAAAGGTGTTAGCAAACAGAGTCGTGTAATTCCACAAGCCGCAGCTCCAAAGCCTATATACAATCCCAACTTCTTGTTCCTCCAGATTAAGCTCATCGCCGCGAGATACATCCACGCCTGGAAAAAGTGCAGCCAACGTATATCAGCCTCCCAGTATGCGGAGATAACAAGAACAAAGATTAAGATAATGGCACCGACACTGATGATCCAGATACCTCGTGCTTCGTTCATTGGCTTCATCGTCACAATTAAGTCCAGGGCATAAAGAAAGTTCCGCTGAAAGATTCGCAACAGAAACAACTGTACTTTTTTGAAACGTGGAGAAATCTCACTAAAGGAGAGTTCACTGCGACCAAACCTCTACGCGCATGGAGTATGAGTGGCTGCCGCACGCTCCTGCAATGAATGTGCTTTGGAAATCATCGGCCAGGGGCCCCCATGCAGACGTGGGTCAGTCCTCTCTGCTAGCGTTTCATTTTCAGTGCAATCACCTTTCACTTTGATTCAACCGCACCTTTTGAGGCTTCAGTGAACCTGCGATCCCTGTTAATTTTCATTTCGCTCTGTTGCACAGCGCTCTCAGCGCAAGTCACGCTACCCAAAATCTTGTCGAGCCACATGATTGTGCAGCGCGACCTTCCAGTCCATGTATGGGGCCTCGCTACGCCCGGCCAGGGTGTGTCGGTCGCGTTTCGCGGTGAAACCCGCTCGACGCAAGCCAATCGTCTCGGTCGCTGGAGCATCTACCTCAAACCTGGAGCCGCCGGGGGCCCTTTCAAAATGACGGTGCAGGGAACTGCGGCGGATGCTGTTGGACCGGATGGAGCATCGATCGCCGACGCGGCGCACCCACAGTCTGCGACGACTGGCGCTTCTTCGACTGCGCAGACCATCACGCTTGAAGACGTTCTGGTAGGGGATGTGTGGGTCGCTTCCGGGCAGTCGAATATGGAGTTCGAAATGCGGAAGGCCGCGACCGCTGCGCAGGATCTCCCCACCGCCGGCAATCCGCGCATTCGCCTGTTGATGATTAAAAAGCGCGCATCCGATTACGCTGAGGACGATGTCGACACTGACGGTTGGGCGCTCTCAAGCCCCGATACTTCGAAGGAGTTTTCTGCGGTAGCGTGGTATTTTGCGCGCGAGATCGCACAACGCGAACACGTTCCGGTCGGCGTGATCGATGCTACGTGGGGCGGCACCGTGGCCGAGTCGTGGACGCGCTTGACTGCGCTGGGCGAAGACGCATCGCTGGCTCCGCTCTTCGTTGCCCGTGGCAAGATGACCGATCGCCAGCACGACGCATCTCTCGAAGAGCGAGATGAAGCCCGTCAGCGCGAAGAAGCGCAGGCTGCGGGTAAGCCGCTACCGCAATTCCCCTGGCACCCTCCGCTGGCGAGTTGGGGACCGGGGCTGCTTTACAACGGCATGATTGCGCCGTTGACTCCTGCGGCGATTCGCGGGGTCATCTGGTACCAGGGTGAAAGCAACAGCGCCTTGGCGCGCGTGAGTATTTATGACCGCATCATGAGAACGCTGATTGAAGATTGGAGGCGTCAATGGGGCGTCGGCGATTTTCCTTTCCTTTACGTGCAGATCGCCAACTTTACCTCCTCGCCTGCCGAAGATTGGGCCAGCCTCCGCCAGCAGCAGGTGCAGACCTTGCAAGTGCGCAATACCGCAATGGCCGTAACCATCGATATCGGAAATCCCACAGACGTGCACCCGATCGACAAGCTCGATGTGGGCTTGCGTTTGGCTCGCGCGGCGCGAGCGTTAAGCTACGGGGAGACAGTTGAATATTCAGGGCCCATGTTCAGGCAGACCACACCCGAGGGTGCGTCTTTACGGGTTTGGTTTGAGCATGCAAAGGGACTGACTGCAAAGAGCGGGCCGTTGACGGGGTTTGAAGTTGCAGGTGTGGATGGCAAATTCGCGTCTGCCACCGCCACCATCGACGGTGACACGGTTGTGGTCACAAGTACGACGGTTGTCATTCCGGAATTTGTGCGTTACGGCTGGGCTAACAGCCCGCTGTGCAATCTTTTCAATGGCGAAGGATTGCCGGCGTCGCCGTTCACTTCGGTGAAGTAGAGATTCTACCGTTTCTTCAGTCAGCATGCGTCGTGGCAATCTTCCGCGCCGCATTTGCCTTAGGCTATGCCCTCGGCCAATAGGCAGCCGCACCAGACGGCGGCCAGACCCAGCACGAGGCTGCCGGCGGCATACACCAGGGCGAGCGAAACCGCTCCTGCTCGCAGGGTAGCCAGCGTCTCCCACTCATAGGTTGAAAAGGTGCTGTAAGCGCCGATAAATCCCACCGGAATCAAGAATCGCCATGCGGGGCTCAGGTCGGCGCGCTTCCCCAGATAGGTCAGGGTGAATCCGATGATCACGCAGGCGGTGATGTTTACGATCAGCGTGCCGTAAGGAAATTTGATTCCCAGTTTGGCCGTGACCGCAGTGCCAACCCAGTAGCGTGCGATTGATCCGAGCGCGCCACCGGCGGCGATGAGCAGGTATTTCTGCAAGCTGTCCTTCTCCATCCTCAGGGTATAGGCCTATGTCGCGGTTCCGTCGGGTAGAAGCGCGCACTGGAACCACGGAACGCACCCTTCTGCGGGTCGACGACCGCGGAAAAGCCACACAGAAACATGCGTTTCTAAATTTCCCGGGAAAGATGATTTTCTTAATTTAAAACTAGATTCTTCTTTCAAGTGTGGATACTATGGCGCTGCGTCAGAACGGGTCATTTTCATATCACTCAAAAATCGAGGATACTCATGCGCCTTCCCCTGCGTTCCCGCCGCCTTGCCTTGGTTCTTTCGGCGTTGCTGTTTGCCCTGACCACGATCGCTGCTCATGCCGAGGACTACACCAAAATCGTCGTGTTTGGCGACTCGCTTTCCGATGCCGGAAACGTCGCGCATCTCACCCGAGCCAAGTACGGCGTCCGCATCCCTGGTCCCATCGCCGACTATACCGATGGCCGCTTCACCGATGGTTATGACACCGTGCCTGCGGCGCAGAAATACTTCGGCGTGTGGGTCCAACAGTTGGCAGCATCGCTGCCATCGAGGCCCAAGATCAAGAATTCGCTCGACGGGGGAACCGATTACGCGTACGGATTCGCGACCACCGGAAAAGGCACAACAGCCTTCACTTTCGGTCAAGGCAACGCCCTGTCGGTGCAGGTCAACAATATAGGCCAGCAGATAACGGACTATCTGGCTACCCATCCCAAGATCAACGACGATACTTTGTTCATCGTTTGGGGCGGGGCGATCGACCTGCTCTATGCCACGTCAACTAACGACGTCATCAACGCCGCTATCCAGCAGACGCTGAATATTCAACGGCTCATCGATGCCGGGGCGACGCAATTCATTATTCCCAACTTGCCGCCACTGGGTCTTGTTCCCCGGCTCAACGGATCACCGATCACATCGATTCCCGCAACCCAGGCAAGCGTTGTCTTTAATAGCTTCCTGGCGACGGGGCTCTCGGTGCTGCGGGACTTTTATCCCCACCGGCATCTCAAGCTCTTCGAACTGAATGTGTTTGCTTTGTTCAACTACATCGTTGCCAAGCCAAGCGATTATTCGTTGGTCAATGTGACAGGAAGTTCGCTGGGCATGTACATGGTCGATCCCGATCAGTATCTCTTCTGGGATGACCTGCACCCAACCACCCGCGGCCACAGAATCCTCGCTGCCCACGCTAAGGATTTGATTGCCGATCACCGGTGCAGTTCCAGGCATGAAGATGATTGCGAATCGGTATTGGTCGGAGCGGGCACGCCTTGAAGAATGACCAGACATGGGAGAGGGTTGGCGCTGGGGCCAACCCTCTCCTTTGTGCTCTTCGACAGTGATCCATGAAAAGAGCAATCGACCGGCCGCTTAGTTGTGTTTGCCCTTCCATTCGGCATAGGGGCCTTGGAAGTCTTCAATGCCGTCTTCCTTGAAGTTCCACAGCCGTGTCGCGACCTCATCGATCAAATCGTGATCGTGCGTCACCAGCAGCACCGTTCCTTCGTATCGCTGCAGCGCAATGTTGAGCGCGTTAATGGCTTCAAGGTCGAGGTGGTTAGTGGGCTCGTCAAAGATGAGAATGTTGGGCTTGGTGAGAATCAGCTTGCAAAAAATTAGGCGCGCTTGTTCGCCGCCGGAGAGAGCCTTGGTGGGTTTCTGGCCTTCTTCGCCAGAGAAAAGCATCTGCCCAAGGATGCCGCGAATTTCTTCAACGGTCGCCTTGGAATCGAAGCGATGCAGCCACTCCGCAACCGTGAGGCCATGCTCGATGGTGGAGCCGACGTCCTGCGGAAAGTAGCCGATCTGCGCTTCGTGGCCCCAGAAGACAGGGCCTGAGTCGAGGGTGAATTCTTTGTCGGCAAGTCCCGGATAATTGGCCAGCAGGCACTTGAGCAGGGTGGTCTTGCCCGCTCCGTTGCGGCCCATGAGACAGATTTTTTCGCCGCGCAAAACGTTGGCGGTGAAGCCATCGATAACGATCTGGTCGCCGTAAATTTTAGTCAGGCGCTTGAATTCGAGCACGTGTTTGCCGCTGGGCCGCACTTGGTCAAAGCGGATGTAAGGGCGCTGAATGTTGGAGCGCGCAAGCTCGTTGGTCTGCAGGCGCTCCACTTCTTTGCGGCGGCTTGTGACCTGCGATGAACGCGTGCCGGCGGCAAAGCGCGCGATGAAGTCGTTCAATTGCGCAATCTTCTTATCGCGTTGCGCATTTTGCGATTCTAACGTCGAACGCACCTGCGTCTTCGCCATCACCATATCGTCATATCCGCCGGTGTAGGTGATGATTGTCTGATAATCGATGTCGGCGGTGTGCGTGGTGACGCTGTTTAAAAAATGGCGATCATGCGAGATGGCAATCAGGGTTCCCTCATAGCTGTTGAGAAAGTCCTGTAGCCAATGCACTGAATCTAGATCGAGATAGTTGGTCGGCTCGTCGAGCATCAGTGCTTCGGGCTTGCCAAACAAGGCTTGCGCCAGCAGCACGCGGACTTTTTGGCCGCCTTGAATCTCCCCCATCTTGCGCTCATGGACTTCGTCCGGAATGTCGAGGCCTTGCAGCAGCACGGCGGCGTCGCTTTCGGCGGTGTAGCCGTCTTCGTCGCCGATCACTCCTTCGAGCTCACCAAGACGCATGCCGTCGGCGTCGGACAATTCCGCCTTTTCGTAGATGCGGTCGCGTTCTTCCATCGCCGCCCAAAGCGGTTTATTGCCCATGATAACGGTGTCGATGACGCGATAGTTGTCAAAGGCGAACTGATCCTGGCGCAGGACGCCGAGCTTGCGGGGGCGAACGACGGTGCCTTTTTGCGGCTCGAGTTCGCCGGTGAGCACCTTCATAAATGTGGACTTGCCCGACCCGTTGGGGCCGGTAAGGCCGTAGCGGCGGCCGGGCACGAAGGCGACGCTCACTTCTTCAAATAGTATTTTGCCGCCGTAGCGCATGGAGACATTGCTGACACTAATCATTCGTCTTGGATTTCCTGTAATCGGACCGCAGCGGGGTTATCGGCGCCGCCGGTCAGATGAAGCAAAGTTGGATTGAAGAATTTGGGCGCGCAAACAGGGCAGCCCCTGAGTTGCCCCACTTCCAGTTTCTCACAGATCGCATGAGCCGATGGGCTGGGGCGAACGCTGGATGCTGCTGGATCAACGCAAATCAGAATCGAAGTAGCCTCAACAATCTGCAGTCGGTGCGGCCCTGAGGGCGGTAGGACTGAAGTTCAATCAAACAGCCTAATCGTGAACCCCGACAAGGCCTTGCGGGGTAGCCCAATCCACCTCTTCCAGCTTGCGCACGCCCAGTGTCCATGACAGTCCGCCCATCACCGCCACCCCAGCAGCCACCGCCAGGGGCGCGCCGAAGTGACCTGTCCAGTCAATCAGAAACCCGGTCAGCGCCGGTCCCACGATGCCGGAAAGATTGCCGATCCCGTTTTGCAACCCGACCCATCGTCCCGCCGCACGCGGTCCTGCCAGGGTCTGGCCAAAGGAGAAGGTTCCGGCATTTGCTATCCCGCTGCCGACGCCGATTGCTACCAGGCAAGGCAGATACGTGCGCGGCCCCGACAACGCGCAGGCGCCCAATGACAACGCCGCGAGCGAATATCCCAGCGCCATCGGCACTTTGCGGACAAAGTTCGGACTGCCGCCCCCGCGGATGCATCTGTCCGTAATCCAGCCTGTCATCACCGCCGACAAGGAATCCACCGAGTAGAGCACTCCCGCCGTCACCGCCATCGAGGCCATGGAGAGATGCCGCTCGTGCACCAGGTAAAACGGCAACCAGCTGATCAGGAAATAGAAGAGATAGTTGCCGCTGAGATGCCCGGCGGAGGCCGCCCAGAATGAGCGTTGCCGCAGAATCGCTGCGAAACTGGGAATTCCTCCCCCATCGCTATACGCAAGCATCGCGGCAACGCCCGGCTTCCACTTCATCCATGCCGGCAACCACAACAGGCCTGCCAGTCCGATGGCGATGAACGTCGCACGCCAGCCATACTTCGCCATCAACAAACCGCCCCCGAAAGTTCCGGCTGCCGATCCCCAGCGCATCGCGGCGCAAATCACCCCGTTGGCAAAACCCCGCGAGTGCTCAGGCAGATTCTGAGCCAGAATCTTTGAACTGGCGGGAAACATAACTGACTCACCCACCCCCAATATCAGCCTCATCAACAGCAGCATGGTGAAGCCGGTGACCAGACCGGTCGCCGCCGTCGCCAGAGACCAGGTAAGGAACCCGAGCGTGAGCACCACGTTGACGCTGAACCGGTCGACTAGGGAGCCCATCACAAACTGGAGTGCCGTATAGCTCCAGAAAAATGCTGACAACAGAATTCCCAACTGAGATGCCGATATGCCCCACTCCACCTTGAGGAGCGGCGCTGCGAGGGCAAGGTTGCCGCGATCAACATAGTTGATTACCACGGAAAGCACTAGCAGCACCAGCGTAGGTGCAAACGTGGTCAACTCGCCTCTTGCTATTGCGCTGTCGTTCATGCATACCTGCTTTGTCCGAAGGCTGGGGGGGGAGCGCTAATGCCTGCAACGCCACTCTACTTGCCCCCAGCAGCGATTGCCAGACCTGTCTGCAAGGGCATCGGCTTCTGCCATGTCATCGGCTACCCTGTCAGCCGCACGATATATTACGATTGATCCGCGACACAAGGTCCACGCCCTATGACACGACCAACGACGCATGCGATTTCACCATTCTTCATCGTCAGCAACGTCGATCAAACCATCGCATTTTATTGTGACAAGCTTGGCTTTGAAACCAGACTTCAAGAGCCGGATCGAAGCCCTTCTTTCGCCATCGTTGGGCGTGACGGAGCACAGCTCTTCGTCAAGTCCGGTAAAGGCAAGTCGCCACTACCAAACTCGACGCGTAATCCCTGCATAAGGTGGGATGCCTACGTCTATGCACCCGACCCCGATGCCCTCGCCGTCGAATTTGCCGAGCATGGCGCAGCATTCAGCGTACCGCTTAAGGATACCCACGACGGTCTGCGTGGCTTCGAGATTTGCGACCCAGACGGCTTCGTCTTGTTCTTTGGCCGACCAAAGTAACGGGGCGTAGCGGTGCGGCGTGCTTCCAGCGTTTCTTCGCATATCAAAAACATCAAGCATCTACCGACCTGCTTAAGTCAGTGCTTATTGGGTCAATGCCATGGCCGGCGAAGAGGACTGTGAGGTTGGGGAAGAGCGGGAGAGAAGCTAACCAAAAATTGCCGTCACCACGTGGTTGACCACGAATGCTGCGCCATACGCCAGCACCAGCATGTAACCAAACTGGAGTGCCGGCCACTTCCAGCTATTGGTTTCGCGCCGCACTACTGCCATGGTCGACGTGCACTGCATGGCGAAGGCGAAGAAGATCATCAGCGCCAACGCTCCGCCGAGCGTCATGTCGTGGTGCAGGGCGGTCTGTAGATGCATCGACTGGGTTGCCGGGTCGGCTCCGTAGAGCGTACCCATCGTCGAGACCATCACCTCGCGTGCCAGGACGCTTGAGATCAGGCCGATGCCGATTTTCCAGTTGAATCCGAGCGGCGCGATCACCGGCTCGATGAAGTGACCGAGCTTTCCAATCACGCTGTCGGCCAACTCGGGCGCGGCATATGTACCACCCGCAATGTGCGCTACCGGCAGGTGAGCGAGCACCCATAACGCCAGAGTGACGCACAGAATCACGGTTCCGGCTTGCCGTAGGAAGACTCGTGCGCGATCGACCAGACGCAGTCCCAACGAACGCAAGGTAGGCATGCGGTATTGGGGCAATTCAAGAATGAAGGGCGCTTCGCTCGACTTGAGGATGGAGCTTTTAAGCAAGCGCGCAGTGGTCATGGCGGCGACAAAGCCGGCCAGATAGAGACTGAGCATCACGATGGTGCGTAGACCGAGGAGGCCATGCAGAAACGAAATGTTGGGGATGAAGGCGGCAATCAGCAACATATAAACCGGCAGCCGTGCGGAGCAAGTCATGAAAGGCGTAACTAGAATGGTCGCCAGGCGGTCACGGCGATTTTCAATGGTACGCGTGGCCATGATGGCCGGCACCGCGCAGGCATAGGCCGAGAGCAGGGGGATGAAAGCCTTGCCGTTTAGTCCGATTGTGCGCATCACGCGATCTGCAATCAGAGCGGCGCGCGCCAGGTAGCCGGTGTCCTCAAGGACGCCGATGAATAGGAAGAGCAGTAGGATCTGCGGCAGGAAGACAAGCACCGACGAGATGCCTTTCCAAGCGCCGTCGAGTATTAGAGATTGCAGCCACCCCGCAGGCAGCAGTGGGCGGGCCAGCGATCCCATGCGCGCGAGGATGTCGCCAAAGCCGTCGGAAAGAGGCTGCCCGACCGAGAAGACCACCTCGAAAACGCCGATGACCACGACCAGGAAAAGCAGCGGCCCCCAGATGCGATGGAGCAGCACGTTATCCACTTTACGGCTGTTCTCAGCCGACAGCGGAGCCTGGTAGCCGGTGCGATGGCTTACCTCTGCTGCCCACGTATGGGTGCTCGCGGCATTGCCCAAAACCGGCAATGAAAGCAGCTTCCCGATCTTGCGCTCGGTGTGTTGGTTAAGAAACAGCGGCACAGCTTCGAGGCCGGTACCGCGAACGGCGCTGATAAGAGCAACGGGCGCGCCCAGTTCACGAGCCAGTTTGAGAGGATCGATGATGCCGCCACGCGACTCCATCAGATCGCTCATGTTAAGTAGAACGAGGGTCGGCAAGCCTAATGAGAGGACGGGTGCCGCAAGCATCAACTGGCGTGTCAGGTGCAGGGAATCAAGGACAAGCAAAACGGCGTCAGGCTTGGGCGTGCCCGGCATCTTGCCTTTGAGCACGTCGATTGAGACGCGAGCATCTTCAGAGTATGGAGTGAGAGAGTAGACGCCGGGCAAATCGATGAGCGTCAGATCCGGTCGTCCCACGCCGGCCATCAGACCCATGCGCTGTTCAACAGTGACGCCGGGATAGTTGGCGACTTTTTGGCGCAACCCCGTGAGGCGATTGAAGAGGGTAGATTTGCCCGAGTTGGGCGGCCCGATCAAAACAATGGTGCTAAGGGCTCCCGCTGCCGGCGGGACCGCGGGCGGCTCAAAGGCCGCAGGGGTGCAGCACGAACTCATCGGGCCACCTCGGCCAGGGAGGGCGTAATTTCAGACTGGGGGGCGATGACGGTGTTGTCAGAAGCGATGGCAGTGTGTGCGCTATCGACGCTCTCGACTTGGATGGCCGCGGCTGTCTCGTGGCGCAGCGCGACTTGCATGCCGTCGATGCCAAATACTGTAGGATCTCCGGCAGGCGCACGGCGCAGCACTTTTACAAGAGCGTTGGGCACGAAGCCCATGTGCATGAGGTAGTTCTGTACTGAGTCAGGGAGGTTGAGCGCCACCAGGACAGCGGTTTCTCCGATGCGCATGTCAGTTAGTGCTTTCACGAGCCGGACTCCCTGAAGTGCTTAATGCTAGTTTTAGAACTACGACCTTATTGGTCGGACTTCAGTATACGACCAATATGGTCGGAATCGCAAAGATGAGAAAATTCCGCTGCTTTTCCTTAGTATTATGCTTGGTCTCCAATTATGTAACGTGAGCCAATGGTCCCTCTTTGGTCCGGCAGACTCTACACAATCTTCATCGGGTGTTGCTTCTATTTCTATCAGCGGTCATTTCCGCCGGATGTGATTTGGGTCACCGGATCGACCAGTTAAGTACTTCAACCGTAAACACAGATGGACCGGGCCGCTGTGAGTGGAAAGGAGTTCGCTGAAAGCCTGAAACAGTTAGAACCGCCTAGGACCTGAGTTCCATTAACCGCGCTCCGGTGGGAAGCAAGAGACCATTGAACTCACGCGAAATTGTCAGATACATTGGGGGCTAATCCATGAATGGCGCACTGTCAAACGGCCTTCCCGGCCTGCGCACGTCGGGCAATCGCATCGTCAGTGTCACTACCGGTGAGCCGGTGCTCCTGCGCGGCGTCAACCGGTCGGGACTGGAGTACGCCGGCCCTGACGAGCAGGGCTTTCTATCCGGGGCGAGCATCTCGCGCTTTGAAATCCAGATGATCGCCACCACCTGGCGCGCGAACATCCTGCGTCTACCCTTCAACCAGGATTTCGCTCTGCGTGGGCAAAACGGCCGTAGCGGTGAAGACTATCAGCGGGCGCTCGACCAGGTGATTTCCTGGGCGTCTTCGTTCGGAGCCTACACCCTGCTCGATCTGCAATGGCTCGACGCAGACCGCATCTACGGCGGCGACCGCAACTTTGTCGCACCGCTTCCCAACTTTGAATCGATCGAGCTGTGGACAACCCTCGCTCGTAGATACAACGATGAACCGGCCGTGCTCTATGACATTTTCAATGAACCCCACGACCGGCTTGAAGACGATCCATTTCCGTTGAACAAGGAAGATGGCACGACTTATCCGCCCAGTCAACGCAAAGTGACGATGACGGAATGGCAGCCATGGGCCCGTGCCCTCACCGGCGCGATTCGAGCTGAGAATCCAGCCGCCCTCGTTTTCATCGCCGGAACCAATTGGGCCTACGATTTGCGCGGTATGCCGATGGATTTGGAGAACGTGGTCTACTCCACGCACGTCTACGCGAACAAGGGCGACAACTGGCCGGAGGCATTCGGCGAACTCTCGCAAACGGTACCGGTCTTCGTGGGGGAATTTGGCGGCCACGACACCCCCAGCGATCTCGATTTTGGACGCCGCCTGATCGAATATATGCAGCAACTTAGTCTCGGATGGGCCGCATGGAGTTGGTCCGACCAACCCTACCTTGTCAACCGCTATGCTGCAACCGCCTTCGGCGATCTGGTGCAACAGCAACTCACGCGCGGCGAACCCTACTAAGCCGCCAGATAAGAGCCGGTAGCGCACACACGAGAAAGATCACCGTAGCGTGGGATAAACTCGCAGGAAAACTCGCAACCGATTGGGCGAGTGTCATCGAGACTTGTCCAGCGCCGTTTGCCGGTCGATTGGCTTGAACTTGCGCCGTGGCGGCAAACAACGCGAGCAGCGCCAAGCCGACAGCAGGCCACACGGCCTTAATGCGTTGCCGGGTAGCGACAATGCCTACGACCCATCCGATAAGTAGCGGGGCGCCGAAATAGAGCAGCCTTCCAATCCCAAAATAAGCACCGGCAAGCCCATCGATCCGAACAAAGGGCGTATTCGTTCCCGGCAGAAACATGTTCCAGCCGGACCATAAAATCAGGCAGGCAATGCTATAGCTCGCAGCAAGCAAAAACATTGGAGCAACAACAAACATCGCCCACGGCGCTTTAACACACCAAGACTCAAATCTCGAAGCAATTCCATCGTTGTCCATAGCAAGCCCCGGCGTTGGATTCCAATGTTCGTGCATGGCCGACCAGGCAACATTCGCGATCGTGCGCAAATCGCTTTGGCCGCCCACTAGCATGTCTGCAAGCTCCGCACCATAGCGCGCTCTCCAACGGCGGGGATAGAGCCGCAACAAAAGATGTGCCAGCTTGACGTTCATATCGCCTTAAGCCTTCCCAGCCCGGCCTTGCTGAATTGGTGGAGGACAGTCAACTTTGCCCGCAGCACGCGACGGCCGACAGCCGTAATGCGATACGGACGACGCCGCTCCTCTGGCTCTAGGGGCTCTATCCAACCCTGCTGTTCCAACCTGCCAATCGCACCGTAAAGCGTGCCCGGCCCCAGACGCGCTCCGCAAAGCTGGGCGATGTCTTCAATCATCGCGTGCCCGTGCTTTGGCCCGTTTGCGAGGCTCGCCAATACCAGCAAAGGCGGATCTGAATAATGCGCCATTTCTGGTTCATCGGGTTCTACTACGTTACGCGTACTACGCATTACGTAGTTATTGCACAATGCCGGCGACGTTGCAATCGATTTTTGCGGATGGCGCACCTTTCACCATTCGCATGCAACATTCCCTACTTGCTCGCAGCCCGTGCCTTGATCAGCTCATCGAGAGAATCGGGCTTCCCGTCATCTCGCACCAGGTGCGGATAGCGCGCGCCACCGCGATAATTCACCGTGCTCGTTTTGTAAAAATCATCTTCCACAATCAGCAGCGAGATCGGTTGTGAAGCGTCTTTTGAATTCTTTACCGCGTCGTCGAGCGAATCCTGGGTGTAGAGACGCCCATTTACGCCAACGATCTTCATCCCCGACGAGATGCCCGCCTCAAATGCGGGACTGCCAAAGATCGAATCGCTCACCGTTCCATCTGCCGTTACCTGCAGACCGATGGAGTAGATATATCCGGGATCGCCGCGTCTGCCCTGCAACTTGCTAGGTTCCGCGCTGAACGTCACTTTCCATCCGCCGTTCTCGATGCCGCCCGTCGGTGCCTCGGCAGCCGTCGAATCCAGCCGCTTGTGGAAGAACGCCGCCCAGTCATACGGTGCGATGGAATTGAGCTGACCCACCAATGCATTGAAGTTGTAAGTCTTTACTTCAGGTCCGTTGTTGGCCCCTCCGTGAAAAGCCTGGCAGAAATCATCGATCGATTTACTGCCATGCGATTCGCGTTGAATAATCGTTGCAACCTCAAGCCATAACAAATCGCCTTCGTCGTAGTAGTCGGTACCGCGCCGCCAACTCAGCCAGCCGCGTCCGCCCATTCCCGGCTCGGCATCGGCTGTGTCGCGCAACGGACGCCACGTACGGCCGGGTCGGCCCGGACCGAGCATCGCCGCAATGCTGGCGAGGTACTCGCGATATTGCTCCGGCGTCCACAAGCCGCTGCGCGCTGCCAGCAACGGCCCAAGATAATCCGTCATCCCCTCATAGCCCCACAGGAGGTCTGTCTTCATCGGCTCTTCGTAGTAGGGAACTGCAAGATCAGCGGGTCGGCGAAATTTGCCATTCCACGAGTGCACAAATTCATGCGACAGCAACCCGCCTAACGACATGCCCGAATTCGGTTCGAGCAGCGCGCGCTCAGGCAGACGGCTGTCATTCGACTCGTGATGTTCTAGTCCAAAATGCGCGACGTGATCGCTCAGCGTAAGCAGGAAGTGATAATCGCGATAATGACGCGCACCAAAAAGTTTGCCGGATTCTGCAACCAGTGCGATCATCTGCTTCTGGTTTTCCGGCTTCATGTTGAGCGCGCCTTCGCTGTCGGCCACCATGTCGATTTGGTGGTGTATCGTCTCGCCCGGCGGCGTGAGATCAATTGACCGGTAAAATTCTCCCGCAATTACAGGCGAATCAACCAGCAGATCGAGCGATATCGGTTTGAATGTAATTTGGCTGCCTGACTGTTTTTCGATCGGCAGCGGCGTACCAAACTTCCACCCTTCCGGCAGCAACAGCTTGGCCTCATAACTTAGTTTCTCGGCCGGCGTACCTGCTGGATAGAGCAGCACGTTGTTCCACTCCAGCACCATCAACTTGTCGGTAGCTGAATTACCGTCCGGCTCAATGAAGTCGTAGCTCGCATTGAGATGACTTACCCCTGCTGGGACGTCGATATGGAAAGTAAAAACGTCAAGCAGATCGCGCTGCCAGGGAATTACTTTGCCATTGGCCTCAAATTTGAGGCCGGTGAGGCTGCCTATCGGTCCATTAGGCCCGTGCTCGCCAGGAATCCATTTTGGGTAGTAGATTGTCAGCGGACCGCTCTTTACCGGGATCACAAGCTGCGTATGAAGAAATTTTCGCTGCGTTTTGGTTGCGTCGACCGTGACTGAAATTGCCTCAGCAGAGAGTGCAGTGGATCCAATCGCAATCAATGTAAAAATTGCGGCAATGAAACAGCGGAACCCGGGGCGTTGCGCTTTCATGTCTACTCCTTCAAAGGAAAATGTAATTCCAGCATATCGGCAACGGATCAATGTCGGCTTCCAGACCGTCCCAGGTTGCTAACTCATTGGTATACTATTTATGTGATTACAACTGCGCTCGAATCCATCCCCAACGGAACGCACAACGAGACTTCCCCCAGACAGAAGAGGGTGTTGCTGCTCAAGCCGCGCGGCTTTTGCGCTGGAGTTGTGCGTGCGATCGACATCGTTAAGATTGCCCTTGAAACCTTCGGGGCACCGATCTACGTCCGCCGCGAAATTGTCCATAACCGCTATGTAGTCAACGAATTAGCCGAGAAAGGCGCAATCTTCGTACACGAGATCGACGACGTGCCCGACGGCCAGCGCGTCATCTATTCTGCGCACGGGGTTTCACCTGCCGTTCGCGACCGCAGCAAAGGCCGCAATCTCAAGGTGATCGATGCCACCTGCCCCCTTGTCACAAAGGTCCATATTGAGGCGGTCAAGTTCGCCAAGCAGGGCTACTCCCTGGTCCTCATTGGCCACCGCGATCACGACGAAATTGAGGGCACCCTGGGCGAAGCACCGGAAGTCACCCAAGTCGTTTCTAATGTTGAGGAAGTGGGCGCGCTGAAGGTGCCAGACCCCAACCGTGTCGCTTATTTGACACAGACCACCCTCAGTCTCGATGAAGCGCGCGACATCATCAGCGCGCTCAAAATCAAGTTTCCAAACATCGTTGGCCCGCACTCGCAAGACATCTGCTACGCTACTGAAAATAGGCAGGTTGCGGTGCGCAACGTGGCCCATGATGCCGGCTTGGTTTTAGTTGTCGGCTCGACCAATAGCTCCAATTCCAATCGTCTCGTCGAGGTTTCGCGCAATTTAGGCACGATCGGGTATCTGATTGATAACTCTCAGGCAATCGACCCAGCGTGGCTACAGGGCGTCAATACTGTCGCGGTCACCGCCGGCGCCTCTGCCCCGGAGGTACTGGTCGAGGATGTTGTGAACTATTTGCGCCAAAACGGCTACAACAACGTCGAAGAAATTGAAGTTATGCCGGAGAATGTGCGCTTCGGACTGCCTCCGGAAATCATTCAGGCCATCGGTGGACCGGGCGGCACAGAAGCCATTCCGGTTCGTTGACGTTTTTACAGGTTGCAAAGGGCTCCAAACCGCACAAAGTGAATCACATGGGTTCGAAGCAAATCCAATTGCTAAGGGCCTTCCTTGAAAACATAGCCCTTCGGTTGAAGCGTCGTAAAGAGGCATCCTCATTCAAATGAAGTTAAAGCAAGCCAAAACTTCGACAGTAGCGCCCCGGTTCGGCCGCATAGATGCGGATATAGCCGATGTCGAGGCAGCTATCCGACGTTCCCGCGATTTCCTGCTCTCAAAACAACATTCTGAAGGCTATTGGTGCGGGGAACTCGAAGCGGATTCCATGCTCGAAGCCGATTACATTTTCGTTCACACCCTGCTCGAGAGCGGCGATCCGCAGCGGTTGCAACGCGCATGCACAGAGATGATGCGCTATCAGAATGAAGACGGAAGCTGGAGCCTCTTCCCCGGCGGCCCGGGTAATATTTCGCTTTCGGTCAAGTGCTATTTTTCGGCCAAACTCATGGGCATCAGCGCCGATGATCCGCGCCTCGCAAACTGTCGCGAGTGGGTGCTTGCGCACGGCGGCGTTGTCGAGTGCAACACCTTCACCAAGATGTACCTTTGCGCTCTTGGCCAATACGACTACGACGCAGTGCCCGCAATTCCACCGGAGATCGTTCTTTTCCCCAACTGGTTCTACTTCAATATTTACGAGATCTCTTCGTGGTCGCGATCGATTCTTGTCCCTCTCGCAATCATCTACGCTAAGAAGCCATTCAAAAAAATTCCGCAGGAACACAGCATCGATGAGCTCTTTGTCGGTGGACGCTCAAATGCAACCTTGCGGTTGCGCATGGATCGCAAGTCCATCGTGTCCTGGCGAAATTTCTTTCTTATCGTCGATCGCATCATGCATTGGGTAGAGGCGATCCACATTCGCCCGCTGCGCGCTCTGGCTTTGAAAAAGGCTGAGAAGTGGATGCTCGAGCGCCTGGAGATGACGGACGGCCTTGGCGCGATCTATCCCGCCATGCTCAACGCCATCATCGCGCTTCGTTGCCTGGGCTACTCCGAAGACGATCCGCAGGTCATTCGCGCCCGTGACGAGTTTGAAAAACTTGGCATCGAGCAGCCAGCAACCGCCGACATGCCCAAGGCGACTTTCCGCATGCAGCCGGCTGTTTCTCCCGTGTGGGATACGGCGCAGGCAATCTACGCACTCGGCGAGGCCGGCGTGCCGCGCGATGATCCGCGCATGATTAAAGCCGCGGACTGGATGCTGTCGAAAGAAGTTCGCCACAAGGGCGATTGGTCCGTCAAGGTTCCCAACACCGAGCCGGGCGGATGGTATTTCGAATACAACAATGAGTTCTATCCCGACACCGACGACACGGCGCAGGTGCTGCTTGCGTTGAACAAGGTCGATAACCCGCGAGAGCGCTATCAGCACCAGGTCACGCAGCGCGCCATCGCATGGGAATTTGCCATGCAGTGCCGTAATGGCGGCTGGGGCAGCTTCGACAAAGACAACACCAAGATGATTTTCCAGTACATCCCGTTTGCCGATCATAATGCAATGCTCGATCCGCCGACGGTAGACATTACAGGACGAATCCTGGAAATGCTCGCGACCTATGGCTACACGCGTGAAGATAAGCGCGTTCAAAAAGCTATCAAGTTCATCTTCTCCGAGCAGGAGCCGGACGGCAGTTGGTTTGGCCGTTGGGGTGTCAACTATATCTACGGAACATTTTTAGTTCTGCGCGGTCTTGAAGCCATCGGCGTAGACCATCTTGAGCCGCAAGTGCAGCAGGCAGCCGAGTGGATTCGCATGGTGCAAAATCCCGACGGCGGATGGGGCGAGTCCTGCGCCAGTTACGACGATCCCGACACGCGCGGAACCGGTCAGAGCACGCCTTCTCAAACCGCCTGGGCACTTTTAGCTCTTCTCGCTGCCGGCGACGATCGTTCCGACTCGCTTGCCAAAGGCATTCGCTGGCTGTTGGCTCGGCAAAGAGAAGATGGCAGCTGGGACGAATCCATCGGCTCCGGCGCCGCTCGTCAGGCGCTTTACACGGGCACTGGGTTCCCGAGAGTCTTTTATCTCGCATATGACATGTATCGCAATTACTTCCCGTTGTTGGCTATGACAAGCTACAAGCGGGCCATGGATCGCGCTGCCTAAAGAGCGCTGGAGGTAATACCGAAGATGGCTGTTCCGATCTCTCAGATGTGGACGGTTGCCACCTATGTACTCAAAAAGCGGCTCACCGGCAACAACCGCTATCCGCTGGTGCTGATGCTTGAGCCCTTGTTCCGCTGCAACCTCGCGTGCGCAGGTTGCGGCAAGGTGCAATATCCGCCCCACATTCTCAAGAAGCAACTTTCCCCCGAAGAGTGTTTCGCCGCCGTCGAAGAATGCGGTGCACCAATGGTTTCGATTCCCGGTGGTGAGCCGCTCCTCCATCCGCAGATTGTCGAGATCGTCAACGGTCTCATCGCGCGCAAGAAGTACATTTACCTATGCACCAACGCGCTCGAACTGAAGAAGCGGTTGCCAGAATTTACGCCCTCAAAATACCTCACCTTCTCAGTACATCTCGATGGAGATCGCGAGCACCACGATTTCTCCGTCTGTCGCGAGGGTGGATACGACATCGCCGTCGAGGGAATCAAAGAGGCGGTCAAGCGCGGCTTCCGCGTCACTACCAATGCGACGTTCTTTGACGGAACCGATCCCAACAACGTGCGCGGATTCTTTGACGACGTGATGGCGATGGGTGTTGAGGGCATTGTGCTCTCGCCCGGCTACAGCTATGAAAAGGCGCCGGATCAGAATCGCTTCCTTGGCCGTGCTCGCGTGCGAAGGATGTTCCGCGCCATCCTGTCAAATCGCAAGAAGTCTTGGAAGTTCAACATGTCGCCGCTGTTCCTTGAATTCCTGATGGGCGATCGTAAGTATGAGTGCACCCCCTGGGGATCGCCGGCTTATAACATCTTCGGCTGGCAGCGCCCTTGCTACCTGTTGCAAGACGGATATGCAGACAGCTTCAAAGAACTGCTCGAGACTACGAAATGGGAAGAGTACGGCGTTGCGAGCGGCAATCCTAAATGCGCCAACTGCATGGTTAGTTGCGGCTACGAGCCATCGGCCGTGATCGAGGGCTTCGGATCGATGAAGGGCCTGTGGGGAATGATTCGCGGCACCTTCTCTACTTATAAGGATGAGCACGCGCTCAGACTGCTCAACGAACCGGCACCGCATGGCCCGGCTACGCTGGTGCAAATCGCAAAGCCCCAGCACAGCTATGAGGAGACCAACGCATGACCGCCGAAGTGTTGAAGTACACGCAGGAGCAGGTTGAATCCCTTGAGTTGGCGCCCGGCACCGAACATCACCAACTTGAGGGCTGGGTGCCCACCCTCGCTAGTGAAGAAGACCTGCGCCAGGCGCTCGAAAAAGCCTTTGACTATCGCGGCGATATCACCCTCACACTCAAGAATGGTGAAAAGCTCGAAGCCTATATCTTCGATCGCAAGACCGGCCCAACGCTTGCCGATTCGTACCT
Source organism: Acidobacteriaceae bacterium (assembly GCA_025350325.1). Taxonomy (GTDB): domain Bacteria; phylum Acidobacteriota; class Terriglobia; order Terriglobales; family Acidobacteriaceae; genus Telmatobacter. The sequence goes on along the minus strand of JANXYB010000103.1, from coordinate 5,969 downwards.
ACAATATTTCACGCCCAAAGCTACCGATAAGCGCAAAGTTAGTTATGCCGATATTGCGCGGCTGGAATTCTCAGGTAAAGATCGTGCCGCCGGGAAGCATTGGGAAGATTGGCTCAAGGCCTACAACGAGAAGAAAGCCGCCGGGGAAAAGAACATTGCCCTTCATCCTGATTTATTGGAGTAGCGGGCGTGCTTTGAGCGAATCTTTGGGTGCCACAGGTTCTTCGCGTCGTCACTCTCTACTCTTCGACAGCTTGATGTCATCAATTACAACCCCGTGATGTCTGTGCTTAGGTTATAAAAATCAAATTTCTACAACCAATGGGTTACCAGCAAGACCACCAATGGACTATATACACGATGTCAGTTATCGATGGATGATTTTCGCAAGGTGAATGCAAGTTATGTCAACCTTGTACGCGATCGATGACGCGGAACGCGATTTTCTAAACGCTTCTTTCCCTCGAGGGCCTACACATAGACCGGATACAGTTGCGGATCTAGATGTTCGGGAGTGCATCGTTGAAGATCTTGCTCTGAAGATTCTCTACGCGGCTGGCTCGCTCTCCGTGCTAGCGCTCGCAGATAAATTGAAGCTCAGCTACGGAGCAACCAACGAGATATTTTCTCGCCTCCGCGCTGATTTGTGCTGCCAGGTCACCGGACTTACTGGAAATGTTCCCCAGATTGCCATCACCGCATTGGGCCGATCACGAGCCGCGGAATTACTCGCGCAATGTCATTATGTCGGTCCCGCTCCGGTGTCCCTTGAGAGCTATGTTGAACAGGTGCGCGCACAAAGCGTCAACAATAAGATTGTGCATGCCGCCGAAATAAAACGCGCATTCGCACATCTGGTCGTCGATGACGAAACGCTGCGTCAATTAGGAACCGCCATCAATTCCGGCACGTCTCTTTTCCTTTATGGCCCTCCTGGAGTAGGCAAAACGACCATGGCTGAAGTCATGGCACAAGTGCTCGCTGAGGATGACGTTTGGATTCCCTATGCCGTAGAAGTGGATGGTCAGATCATCACGATCCACGACCCCTCCATTCATAAGAGTGCAGGCGCGCCAGAACTCAATGATTACGATCAGCGTTGGGTGTTATGCCACCGCCCCACAGTTCTGGTTGGCGGGGAACTAACGGCAGAAATGCTGGATCTGCAATTCAATCCTGTCTCGAATTTCTACGTAGGTCCGGTGCAGCTTAAAGCCAATAACGGGCTTCTTATCATCGACGACTTCGGTCGCCAGCGGGTTCGGCCAGCTGAGCTTTTGAATCGCTGGATCGTTCCGCTTGATCGCAAGATCGATTATCTGTCGATGTCGGGAGGCAAGAAGATTGAAGTGCCATTCGAGATGCTAGTTGTTTTTGCCTCGAACTTCGATCCCGCCGAGCTAGTCGATCAATCGTTCATTCGACGCATCAAGACCAAGATCAAGATTGGAGCCGCTTCGGACGCCCAATTTTGCGAAATATTTCGCCGCGTTGCAGCGGAACACCGCGTGCCCTTCAATCCTGGAATTCCCAACGACCTGATCAATTTCATTCGTTTCGAGCTGAATCAGGAATTGCGTTCCTGCTATCCGCGCGACATCGTGGACCAGGTCTGCTGGGCCGCCCGGTATGACGACAAGCAGCCGTACATTGATCGACCGGCGCTGCAGCAGGCGATTGATGCATATTTTCTGCCAGGCCCGGACGCTTCCGCAAACCCTGCGGCGTGAGTCTTGCAGAAATTTATTGTAACGCGTGAGCGATCTCACTCCAATGAGTCCGCTCCACGCCGCCCTCAAGGTAACCGCGAGGGGCCGGCGCAAATTCAGACTCATCTCTCCTGCAATTTTCGAAGATGAGTGCGTTAGCAAGACCCATGCTTCGCGCGCATCGAAAGCGTTTTAAGAGCCGGGCAATTGCAATGTAAAATTGCTAGATGCCGAATGCAAGATCAAGAGCTTTTGCGCCTTGGCCCCTTTTCAGCGGCCCGCAAACGGCAAGAGGATTCAGGGAAATGTTCAGAAAAACTCAACTTACTCTAACGGCGATTGCCGCAGCCGCTGGCATGTGCCCTACTATTGGCCTGGCCCAGCAAGCAAAGCAGTACACGACGGACGATTACGCCCAGGCCGAGCGGTTTATGTCGTACAACGTAAACCCACTCGCTTACCAAGGCCAGGTCCATGCACGCGCACTCGACGATGGCCGTTTCTGGTACCGCGATGTCAATGCGTCAGGCGTCACCTTCATGCTTATCGACCCCGCGAAAGGCACACGCGCCGCGGCATTTGACCAGGTCAAGCTTGCGTCCGCACTCGCCAAGGCCTCGACCGGCGCACTCAAAGACGATGCGCAGCATCTGCGGTTCAGTGAATTCTGGTTGAGCGATCACGACACTGTTCTGTCTTTGATCTCTTCGGGCGTTCAGTATCGCTGTGAACTTAGCTCCAAAGACGATGTATGCAAGCGCATCACTGCTGCCGACACTCCAGCGAAGCCGCCCGCGCCCGCTTTAAAGCAACCACCCTTGACGCTTTCGCCCAACAAGAAACTCGGTGCCTTCATCCGCGATTGGAACCTGTGGGTTCGCGACTTGAGCAGCGGAGCGGAAACCCAACTTACGACCGACGGTGTAAAGGATTACGGCTACGCCACCGACAATGCCGGATGGAAGCAATCAGACGCAGCTATCGTGCTCTGGTCGCCTGACTCGACCAAGGTCGCCACGTTTCAGCAGGACCAGCGCAAAACCGGCGAAGCGTACCTCGTACCTGTCACTAATACCCATCCTGTGTTGAAAGCCTGGAAGTATCCCATGGTGGGGGACGCCGACGTCACCATGATTGAGCGCGTTGTGATCGATGTGAATGCGCGCAAACTCGTCCGTCTCAAGATGCCTCCCGATCAGCATCGTTCGTCACTCTGCGACGATGTTGCCTGCGAAGACACACGCTGGGACGATGTCGAGTGGAGTCCAGATGGATCGCACCTTGCCTTCGTCTCCACTTCTCGCGACCACAAGCAGGAATGGCTGCGCGTTGCCGATACTGCTACAGGCGATGTACGCCAAGTGATGAGCGAGACCGCGCCGAAATTTTTTGAGAGTGGCAACGGCAAGGTCAATTGGCACTATCTCGCCGCCTCCAATGAAATCGTGTGGTTCAGCGAGCGAGATAACTGGGGCAATCTCTATTTGTACGACCTCACCACCGGCAAACTTAAAAACCAGATTACCCATGGCGACGGCAACGTCACAAAGGTGCTCCGTGTTGATGAGAAAACACGAACCATCTACTTCGTCGGCGTGGGCAAGGAGCAGGGCCGCGACCCTTATTTTCAGCATTTCTACAGCATCCATTTCGACGGCAGCGGCCAGCGTCTGCTCACGCCTGAGAATGCCGATCACACCATTGTGCAATCACCCGAAGGGAAGTTCTTTGTCGACTCTTACTCCACGCCAGCACAGCCGATAACGACCGTGGTTCGCAACGGCGACGGCAAAGTTGTGATGGAAGTCGCGAAGCAGGACATCTCGAAACTTGTCGCCGCCGGATGGGTTCCCCCTACACCGATTCAAGTCAAGGCGCGCGATGGCAAAACTCCGTTATATGGCTTGATGTTTAAGCCAACACATTTTGACGGCACGAAAAAATATCCCATCATCAACAACGTCTATCCCGGTCCCCAGATCGGCTCCTGTGGCGGACGCGATTTCAAGGCGGCGCATGGCGATCTGCAGGCGCTTGCTGAATTGGGATTCGTAGTCGCGTGCATCGACGGCATGGGCACGCCGTTCCGTTCGAAGGCATTTCACGAGGCGTACTACGCCGATCTCGGCGACAACACCATTCCCGACCAGGTCGCCGGGATGAAAGATTTAGCCGCGCAATTTTCGTTCATTGATATCGACCACGCGGGCATGTTTGGTCACTCCGGTGGAGGCAACGCCACCGCAGCAGCCATGTTTCACTATCCCGACTTCTTCAAGGCAGGTATCGCCGAGAGCGGCAACCACGATGAGCGCGATTACGAAGATGACTGGGCAGAGAAGTGGGCTGGCCTTGAAGACAAACATCCCAACGGCACCAGCAACTACGATTCGCAAGCTAATCAGAACACGGCAAAAAATTTGAAAGGCCACTTGCTGCTCGCGCACGGCACCATGGACGACAATGTTCCGCCCAACAACACCATGCTGGTCGTCGATGCACTGATCAAGGCCAACAAGGATTTCGATCTGCTTCTCATTCCCAACGTCGCGCACGGGTATGGTCCGGCTTCTCTCTACATGACCCGCCGTCGCTGGGATTACTTCGTCCGCTACCTCGCTGGGGGAACTCCGCCGACCGAATATCAGATGAAGCCGTTCGCGGCCGTCATGTCCACGATGCGCGATGGCCCCGATCCGGATTCGGGCGACGAAGATATGGACAGCGCTCTCGAACCGTGAGTGCAGCATTTAAAATGAATGCTTGTTCATGGGTCTTCTATGCGAGTGTTCCTCACCGGCGCGACGGGATTTGTAGGCCACCACGTGGCGAATGCCCTTGCCGTTGAGGGCGCGGAACTTCGCCTGCTGATCCGCAAAACCAGTAAGCTCGCCAACCTTGAGGGCATCAACGGCGATACAGTTGTGGGCGATCTTGCCACCCCCCAGTCTTTTGCATCCGCGCTCCAGGGCTGCGATGCCGTCGTCCACGTAGCCGCCGATTATCGCTTTTGGATCCGCGACCCCGCCGCAATGTATCGCGCCAACGTTGACGGCACGCGTGATTTGCTCCGCCTCGCTCGAGAAGCTCACGTGCCGCGCGTCGTCTACACTTCCAGCGTCGCCACCATGCACTTTCGCACTGACGGCATCGTGATTAATGAGGATACGCCGGTTTCACTTGCAGACATGGTGGGCCACTACAAGCGGTCGAAGTTCCTCGCAGAGCAGCAGGCCATCGCCGCCGCGCGAGACGGGCAGCAGGTAATGATTCTCAACCCCACCACTCCAGTTGGCCCCAATGACGCCAAGCCCACGCCCACCGGCCGCATCTTCGTCGACTTTCTCAAAGGCGATTTTCCCGCCTACGTCGACACTGGCCTCAATCTCGTCGACGTCACAGAAGTCGCGCGCACCCATGTCGCTGCGCTCACCACCGGCACGCCCGGCCGCCGCTATATCCTTGGCGGCGAAAACCTGACCCTCAAACAGATTCTCGACAAAATGTCCGCCATCACCGGCATCCCGTCACCGACTGTTAAGATACCTTTCGCGGTCGCCGCCACTTACGCCTTCTTTGAGGAGTGGATCACTGGCCGCATTCGGGGCAAAGAGCCTCGCGCCACCCTTGAAGAAGTCCGCATGGGCCGGAAAAAGATGTTCGCCTCCTCGGCTCGCGCTCAGCAGGAACTCGACTTCCGCATCATTCCGGTCTACCCCGCCATGCGCGCCGCGATTGACTGGTTCCGCGCCAACGGATACGCACCATAAGGGAGCTTGAAAATGATAAATATAAGTGCTATAGTACTGAGTGTTAGGTAAGCGTTGGAGCGGATCTATATGACGAAATGGATGGCTCGGTTCACGCGCCGTGAACGCATCGATCAATCGAGTTTAAGGGAGGCCGTCTCACGAGCCGAGCAAGGCCAGATCGATGCCGATCTAGGAGGGGGCGTAATCAAGCAGCGCGTGGCGCGGCCCGGAAAAGGACGTTCTGGTGGTTACAGAACCATTATCGCGTACCGTCGTGAGGGACGCGCGGTCCTGCTCTATGGTTTTGCCAAGAGTGAGCGCGAAATATAGAACCGGACGAATTGCGCACAGCGCGAGAGATCGCCGCTATCTGGCTTTGTGCACATGCGCAGCAGATCACCAGAGCAGTGCGTGAGGGCGAACTAGAGGAGATTTGTTAATGGCAGCGAAACAGCAAAGCCGCCTAACAAAGGCGCTCCTTGAAACGGCGGACGGCATGCGCCTCATC
>JANXYB010000025.1 GCA_025350325.1 Acidobacteriaceae bacterium | reverse complement strand
GCCCAGATCTTCGGCTTGTGCCATCTCTTCGCGGTTTAGCAGCGTCTCATAAAGCTTTTCCCCGTGCCGCGTGCCGATCACATGAATTTCATTCTCAGCATCGAGCAGCTTCAACAACGCCGCCGCCAGCGTACCGATAGTCGCCGACGGAGCCTTCTGCACAAAAACATCTCCCGGCGCGCCGTGTGCGAAAGCGTAAAGCACCAGGTCAACTGCGCCCTCGATGGTCATCATAAATCGAGTCATGTGTGGATCGGTCACGGTCAGAGGCTGTCCGGCCTGTATCTGCGTCAGAAAGAGCGGAATGACCGAGCCTCGCGAAGCCATGACGTTCCCATACCGGGTGCCGCAAAAAATAGTTGAGCTGTCCTTGTACATGCGTGCCTTGGCCACCATGCACTTTTCCATCAGCGCCTTTGACATGCCCATGGCGTTTACGGGATACACCGCCTTGTCAGTGCTCAACACGATCATCTTGCTCACGTCGCAGGCGAGCGCCGCCTTCATCACATTCTCTGCGCCCAGGGTATTGGTCTGCACCGCTTCAATGGGAAAGAACTCGCATGAAGGGACCTGCTTGAGCGCCGCTGCGTGAAACACAAAATCCACGCCGCGCATCGACTGCAGCACGCTGTCGTAGTTCCGCACATCTCCGAGGTAGAAGCTTACGGCCGCATTCCGCAGCCGGTTGCGCATGTCGTCCTGCTTCTTCTCGTCGCGGCTGAATATACGAATCTCTTTGAAGCCTGCTGCGGTCGCCATCTCCACGACGGCATTCCCAAAAGTCCCCGTCCCCCCCGTGATCAAAAGAGTCTTGCCTTTGAAGATGTCTGTTTGCTGTTCAGTCGTCATGTTCTTCTCCGGGAATGGAAGTGTCGATGCATCTATAGTGCTTGTTAGTGATTTCCTTGCATCAAGATTTGCTTCCTCTCGCCAATCTAGAAGCGGAAAAGTTCATCGAGCATTCGCCTGCAACAGAGCCGCGACATAGTTCCAACGCGAAATCGCAACCTTCGCCAAGCTTCTGCGCGACTGCGGCGTCAGATTGTCTCCGTGTATGCGCCGCATCAAGACGGGCTCCTCCAGATGCATAACGCTCCCTCGAAGGCAGGCAACCATACTGATCCAAACATCATGTGCCTCGATGTTGGCAGGAATTGGCAAAATATACCGGATAAGGTCCCGTCGGAAGAGAAAAGCGGAACCGAAGTACCTCAGCCTGCCCACAAAAATACGAACTATCCCGATCAACCTGCCGCTAGGTGTAGGTCCCAACGGCGATTGCATTGCGCGGATACCGTGGCTGTCAAATTCGGTCACGTCTCCGATGACAAGAGAATGTGGTGGCATTCGACGTAACAACGCGAGCATTTTATCGAGTCGATTTTCTACCCAGATATCGTCCTGATCAGCCAATGCGATAAACTCACCGGTCGCTTGCTTCATGGCATGTGCGAAGTTCTGCACGTGACCACGACTGCCAGGATTCGTGAATAGTTTGATTCGTCGATCCTTGTAACTTTCAACGATAGCCCGTGTGTCGTCCGTTGAGTGATCATCGCTCACGATCAGCTCATCCTCCGGGCTCAACTGGCTCAAGATAGAGTCCAGTTGGTCACGCAAATAAGGCGACCCGTTGTAGGTTGCCATACAAACACTTACCCGAGTCACAGAGCGCCAATCCTACGGCTTCCAAATATCCTTCGTGAGAGCAAAAGTTTGAATCTATGGTTTGAGGGCGATTCGATAATTCGTTCCACTCTAAGTGATTGGAGCTCTGTCGAAGAAAGAACTGCAGCCATCAACACAAACAGCAGATAGAGGTACCGCGGCGAATTCTCGGGTGCTGCAAAAAAGATCAAACAATACACTAAAACAAAATACACAACCGGGTTGTCGATGACCCATAGTCTCCTGACCCACGCCGCTATTACGACAAAACACATACAAAGCTGATCAACAAGAACGAACGGTCCGGTTGGGAGGTCGTGTAAGCGTGCGGTGTCGACAAATGGCGTCCAGAATCGAACCACTTGGGATAATAACGCGGTAACCATTTTAGGAATGACGAGCACGAAATAGAGGCCATAATTCTGCAGCTGGTTTATCTGCCGATAGAACTCAGACGAGCTCACGCCCCTTACCTCTTCGGGTATGTCGTTTGAGACAAACGCCAAAGCAAACGGATATGCAATGCTAATTCCGACTAGCAACAAGAGAGCAGCATGTCTTGGTGATACTTTCGTTTTTAATAGAAATACGAAGCACAGAATTACAAGCGCCTGCTCCCACCGCAACGCTAAGCTAAGCACAACCAGAATGCCCAACAATAAATTAGACCTGGTCTTAAACCATCTCGCTATAAGGGCCGCGCTCAGAAACACGAATATTTCTTTATTAAGCGTTAATAAGGCCTGATATGTAGTTGGAGAAGCTAAAATTATCGGCAGAAAAATGTACCAGTTGAATCGTGAAAACGTTCGTGCCAGAATGCCCATAGCAAGAAAAAATAACGCAATGTTGAATATCGCAAAGTGCGCAGCCGACTTTAGAGTGAGTGCTACGATTGCTGGAAGAATCAAATTCCTTGCTAAAGACAGTAGCGCAACCGCGGCTTCGCTTGTTCCCTGACCGCGCATAAAGTCTGCGGCCCCCATGTAAACGTCGGAATCGGCATACACACGCCAACCATTTGTCCCGTTCAGCGAAGGCTCTACGAACTCATAGAATGATACGGCGCAAAAAGCCAGATAAATTGCAAGCCAGCAAAATGCCATCCAGTTGAGCGCTGCTCTTCTGGCGGTTATCGTTATCTCCAATTTGCACCAAGAATCCGGTACATCATTAAGAATCCACCCACAGCAGCAGTCAATGAGGAAAGTAAGATTGCGTAGCCTCCGCCGATGAGACCGAATCGGGGAACGAGCCACGCGGAGGCTGCAATGGCAACCACCATAGCTGCCAAGTAGACCGGGACCTGCGCGCGAAACAAACGCGCGGCTGTAAGTCCGCAAAGGAGGAACGAGCCAATCGTTGTTAGCCCGGCGACGCCCACAAACAGCGCCAACAGACCGACGTGGTCAGCGTATTCGCGGCGATATAGTAAAGTGAGCAGCGACCGACCAACTAGAAATGTTAGAGGCACGCCCACTGCCGCGATCAACACTCCGATCATCGTCAGCTTTGTCAGCAGACTGACAAACATCTTGATTTCGCCATCAGCGTAAAGGCGCGCAAGGCGCGTGGTGACTGACTGCGTCAGCGCAAATACTACGAGGTTGATGACTACCACCAGATACGCGAGCGAAGCGTAGATGCCCTGATCCGCTAATCCAAGGTAGTGCTGCAGGAAATAGCGCGGGATATTCACGTTCAGTGACGCGAATGTGGCAACCCAACCCAGCGGAAGACCAAGCATCGCCAAGCGCCACAGTGTACGGCGATCGAAGCGGAAGAATGTGGCTTGGCGGCCAATCAGCTTCCTTGCATTGGGCAGATCGTAAAAAAGCACCACGGCTAGCCAGATTCCACACATCACCGTGACGGAAAGAGCCAGATTGCGGAAATAGGCAAAGGTAAGGGTGAAGGCCACGACTGAGGCGCTGCCCCGGATCATCAGGCTGATGGCGACACGCTTCAGTTGCTCTTCGCGCTGCAGCAAACCGGCGGCTACGTCACTCACGCATTCGATGCATTTAGAGATTGCAACCAGCAGCACAACCAGCCGCACAGCCGACGATTGGCCGGCGAATGGCAGCAGGCCAATGACAACCATGAGCCCAAGCAGCGTTGCCAGTATCCGCAGCGTGAAGTAGTCGGCGAAGTCACACTCTGCATTTACATCGGTAGCCTGCACCGCGCGGAGTTGCAGATTGGTGAACATGAAAACAGGCGCGGAAACAGCCAGCCCAAGAGTGAATTGCCCGACGATGGACGGGCTGCCCAGCTTGGCTAAAGCCGACAGCATACCCCATTGACATCCGGCATACAGCACATTGCCAACGAACGTCCAGGCGAAGTTATTGCGCAGCGACGGAATAGCTTTTGGGCTTGATGCCGCCGGCGGTTCTATGTCAAGCACCGGCGCATCTCCAACTCGCATTGGCCCGAACGATTGTGACACGAGGGTCAGCGCACGCCCGGCATTGCAGCTCTCGCCGCTTTACGCCCCGTGATTGCTCTCTTGAATTCCTCAATCCGCCCGGCCGCGATTGGATCGGATTGCACGAGTTCTCGCCACCAAAGGATGAGGGCCGCGATGCATCCGGCAAAGATACCGACAATCGTAAACAGAAGCAGCATCAATCCCCACTTCGGCGACGACCTGCGGTCCGGCTCGATCGCCGGTTCTACGACCTGGATGATCGCAGCGTCTTTGGCTTCGTCGAGCCTTGCGGCTTGCATCTGCTTCATTAGCAGATCGAAGAGCGCCTGCCGATAGCGCACTTCATGCTCGGCACGAAGATATTCCATTCCCGCGCTGGGAACATCCTGTAACCCCAGTTCATTGAAACCATTGGAGTGGTTGCTTTGCTCAAGGCGGCTGACCTGTGCCTGCATTGAAGCAAGCTCGCGTTCTCCCAATTCAACGCGAGGATTGTTTTCGGTGGCATAGGACCGCAGCGCTTGCAATTGAACCTGCTTGGCCGCAACTTGCGCCCGAAGAAGAGCGAGACTCTCGATCATGGCCTTGCCCTGGGCTTCAAGCTGCACAAGCCCCTTGCTCTGCTGCACCTGCTGAAAAGTGAGTTCCGCCGCCAACAGCGTATCCTTGGCTTGCCTTAATTGATCTTCATAAAATAGCCGGCGTTGCGAAGCCTCCGAGACAGCCAGTGTCTTGGTGATTTTTTTGAGTTCCTCGGTGTAAGCATTCGCGATCGCGGCGACGCGTTTCTTGTCCTTATCCGTAACAGCCACGGCGATGAAGCCATTTTTTTCGGACGAAATCTTGGTATATTCTGCCAGCTTTTTCCGAGCATCCGTCATGTCCCTGGTGTGGTATTCCGACACAATGCCAAATTTATTGATAATCGCATCGGCTACAAGTCGAGAATTGAGCAGACCGATGTAAATGTCGTTGGGATTTTTCAGACTCAATCCACCCCCCCCGGCGGCGAGAGCTGCTAAAGCACCACTCCCGCTACCCGCGCTGGCCGCGGTCAGCTGGTTCATCATCATCGAGGCTGAGGATGGCGACTGTTGCGGCGGCATCAACTTGGTGGTTGCTGTATACCGCACCGGCAATAGCAAGCAGAGAGCCACGCCCACAAGGATCGATACGCCGGTAATCTTGGCAATCAAGACCTTGCGATAAGCCAGCTGGGTGAGCACTTCAATCAAGCTGACGTCATGCACGCGGCTTGGCGACTCAGGCATCGAGTTGCCTTCCAGTCCACTTTCCGATTCAATCATGTATGAAGTTTCGACAGTCATCGCGAAGTGGCCACGCTCAGCGCCGCCGAGGTCAGGGCAAGCTGAGAGACAAACTGGGTGGCCTGCAAAATCTCGGCCACCTTGGACGTCAGCCGGAGCTTTTCCGGCACCACGATATCATCTCCGGGCAGCAGCTTAAGGTTACTAAAGTTGCCATGGTCATGCGCGGTGCGGGATTGGCTGCTAACCACCGTTCCATCTGCGCGGATCACGAACATGCGCTTGTGATCTGCCTGCCGCGTCCAACCGCCGGCCTCGTTCAAATACGCTATCAGCCGCTTGCCCGGCTCGTGGCGGAAAGCGTTCGCGTTATAGACCGCTCCGGCGACCTGAACAGTGCTGAGTCGCGGCGGAACGTAAAAAGCGTCTCCGTCTTCAAGACTGAAATCTGGGATATCTGCGGTGGTTGCGGCATCGGGTTTCATCGCCAGAACCACTCTGCCAGTAGGCTTGATCGAGGTGAGCCTGGTCAATGAGGCCTGCTGCAGGGCTAGCTGCGCTTGTTGTTCTGCTGCACCTAGCCCAGCTTGGGGCGGGGTGTTCGCAACCCGCGAACTAAGTTCCCGTTGCATCTCCTCAGCCGACCGCCTGAGTTGCTCTTCCTGAGCTTTGCGCGTCGACACTCGGGTGAATAAAGAGGCATACAGATAGGAATGCGGAGTCAGTCCTCCAGCCTGTTCCACGATCTGCTTCAAAGTCTCGCCGGGCTCTACGCGGTATACGCCTGGGGCATTCACCTCTCCGCCTACTCTCACAAAGCTGGCATGCTTTTCCATCGGCAAGTCGAGGTCGGCGCGAGAAAAAATAGTGACAACATCTCCGGCCATCAGTACCTGATTGTCCGTCGATGAGGCATTGTCGATAGCGCTGGCCAGACGAAAGGGGATGAGCCGTGTGCTCAAGTCGTGTTCGTCAATGCGTTCGATTACCGCATATTCCCAGTTGATTTCTGCGCTATTTCGACCAACGGTATCGATCAGCGGAGTACGTTGGGTTTCGTCGACCGGGCGCTGCTGGTCGCCGGGGCGCTGAACCTGACCAGCGGGTTGGGCGTCAAGCCGATCATTCTGTGATCTTCCATTTTGATCGTAGTCGTCATATTGATCGGACGACGATTGATCGGATCGCTGCGAGGAGGGGTAGGGCGGTCCCATCTGTGTGCCATCGTTCTGACCGTTCGTATCGGTGCGCGGATCTTGTTGTCTCCGCTCATCAGGAACGTCAGGAATCGTTCGACCATACTGATCGACGCGAGGACTGGCAAATTCACGGTCGGAGCCGCGGGGAACGACGTGATTCTGCCGATTCCAAAAATTGCGCGTGACCAAGAAGTCCCGATCAGGAATGAGGTCGGACACCCGCATTCCTTTCTTCCATACATACCGGCCCGCCTGGGCAACATTCCCACGCAAAGTGACCGCGTTGCCAAACTTTGGCGAGACCGGGAAAATCCTGAGCAAGTCTCCGTCCTTAAGCAGTCTTTGCAACCCCGCTGTGTCTAATGCAAACTCTTCGACCGTCCGGTCAGTATGGTTATCGATTCGCTCGACGAGAACGCGGTTGGCTCCGGCGAGACTAGTCAAGCCACCAGCCCCGTCCAGGACTGCGCTGACGCTCGTCTCGGCCTTTAGTTCATAAATCCCCGGCTCGTTGACGCTGCCGCTGAGCGCAACTTGCGGGCCGACAGGCGGAATATATATCACGTCTCCTGGAAGCAGTTGGACATCGTGCGACTTGTCGCCCTTCTCAACCAGATCATAGATGTCAAACTCGCTAATGACCTTATCGGCGCGCCTGAGTTGAATACGGCGCATTGAACCTGTTGCCGACGGTCCACCCGAGGCAAATAAGGCGTTGACTAAAGTGCTCAGTGAACTCACCGTGTAAGCGCCAGGCTGGCGCGCGCTACCCAGAACAAAAATTTGTATCGACCTCAGTTGACCGAGCGACACATTCAACGAAAAATCCTTGAATAAAACGCTGATGGCAGAGTGCAGATAACCCTCGACCTGGTCGTAACGCAAGCCGGCAACATTCAATGTGCCGACTCTTGGTAGATAGACCTGTCCAGTTCTGTCGACGGTAACACGAGAATCCAAATCAATGCTTCCCCACGCTCGAATTAGCAATTCATCTCCGGGGCCAAGCATATAATTTGCAGGAACCGGCACGTGCTCCACGGGCGAAAAGGTGGTTGGGACCTCATCAAAAAGCCGCCGGCCGTGCACCGGAAGCAGATGGCCGGTTGCATCTTCGGCAAACTTTTGAAACTCCGACTTGGTCCGCAAAGGGCCTACAAATCTTCGCCGTGCGCTATAGGGTTCCATGTAAGACGGGGCGGCGTAATAAGAACTAGCATAGGGATCGAAAGCAGGATATCCGCCAGTCTGGCGCATCGGCACCTGATTACTCTGAAACGGCGTGTTCCCGCCGGTGATAGATGTGCCCGGGTTCTGTACCGATCTAGTTTGATCCTCCGGAGTGGTAAGAACAGACTGGCCCTCGCAAAATGAGCAGCAGAGCAAAAAGATAAAAAAAAGCTTGAAAGTCATGAAAAATGGTTTCCTCATACCGGGGGCGTTTCACGGCAGCGTCGATCAGAGTATCCGCCGGTTGTTATGCGCTCGACTTCCCGATTGCCGTTGGCGGAAATTTGGTGGTGCCCGAGTACTGGCTTTGCCCGTACGGAAGCTGAAGTTTCCCTAGAAATGTTTGCGTCGGCATGGCAGACAAAGCTTCCTTTAGCAATTCGGATCCGGGATTGTAGTCGGGAATCAGTTCCTTGAGCGTCAACAACAAATTAGATATATCTTGCCTCTCGGCAGCCTGTTCGAGGCGGCCTATGAAGGCTTCGATCTGTCGGATGTCGGGATTGTGATGACTGACATAGCTTCGGATTTTGGGGTGAGAGGTTAGCACCAGACGCTCGTCTTGCAGGTTCAATTCTTCGAACATTTTTTCGCCTGGCCGTAGACCTGTGAACTGAATCTCGATGTCTCGATCCGGCTGGAGACCAGATAGCAAGATTAAGTTTTTTGCGAGGTCTGCAATCTTGACGGCCTCACCCATGTCGAGTACGAATATCTCCCCGCCCTTACCGATCGAGAAAGCCTGCAACACCAATTGCGATGCCTCCGGAATCGTCATAAAGTAACGGCGCATGTCAGGATGCGTCACCGTTACCGGGCCCCCTGCGGAGATCTGCTCCTTGAATATGGGAACTACACTTCCATTGCTACCTAGAACATTTCCAAAACGTACCGCAACAAATTTTGTGAAACTCACCGGCTGCAATGACCGGATCAGCAGTTCTGCGGCCCGCTTTGTCGCACCCATCATGCTCGTGGGCCGAACTGCTTTGTCGGTTGAAATCATCACGAAGTCTTCAACCCCATGTTCAGACGCAGCACGAGCGACGTTCCAGGTTCCAAGAATGTTGGTTTCGACCGCAGCGAATGCGTTACTTTCCATCAAAGGCACATGCTTGTATGCCGCTGCATGGTACAAAACGGTGGGATGGTAGTTTTGCATTACCCGATTTAGAGTATCGAAGCGAGTTATGGTGCCGATCTCCGCATGGAATGTAATGTCTGAGTATCGATTGGCCATCTCCCTATTGATATGAAACAGAGGGGTTTCAGCCTCATCGAAACCGACAATGGCCAAAGGTTTAAATTGCGCCACTTGGCGGCAAATTTCAGATCCGATTGACCCCGCGGCGCCCGTAACCATTACCACTCTTCCCTCAATGCGCTGCCGAATCAACTTCAGATCCAGCTGCACGGGTGTTCTGCCCAGCAGATCTTCAACTGCAACCTCGCGAATTTGTTTGCCCAACTCCGTACCTTGCAGCAATTCTCCTAGACTCGGCACCATCATGTATTCCACTTGGGCGTCTGTGGTGAGTTTTAAAATGCGCACCATTTGCGGGCCCGTGGCGGAGGGGATTGCAATCAGTACCTTATTAATGTCGCGCTTCCGCACCCAGTAACCCAAGGTGTCCCCGGTTCCCAACACGCGCTTCCCTTGGAATGCCAGATCGGCCTTTTGAGGATCGTCATCAATCAGCCCTATGACGTCGCACATCAGGGAACCGTTTTGCAGTAATTCGCGAACCAGTGCCATGCCTGCGGCGCCAGCGCCGAAGATCAATGTTCTCGTGCGTTCACCTTCTGCCCGATCCTGCTTCCTGCCGGTAACCACGAGACGAACTATCAGTCTCGCCCCCAGCGTAAGCAAGCAACAGATCAGCCAGTCGAGTATGTAAATAGACCGCGGAATCGCATTCGATCCCAGCAGCATGATTATGAGAGGGGCGCCGAGCAAAGATCCCAGCGTGTTAGCCACGACGATGCGTACAACTTCATTGGCAGATGTATATCGCCAATGCCCCCATCGCACCGCGCCCAGGATAAAGGCAACTGACTTTATAGCGGCCAGGATACAGATCGATGCTTCCATCGAGTGCAAGTACTGGCCAGGCAAGGCGCCATCGAAGCGCAGTTCAAATGCCATGAGGGCCGAAATAGGAAAAAGGGCAAGGTCCAAGCCGTATCCCCGCAATTGACGTCCCCTGGGCAAGAATCTTTGACGGCGGGATAATTTCAATTTCTCAGGCATTCCGTTCTCCTGAACCAAAATCTTTTGTTCTTCGGTACTGTTCGGTAGGTCTGCATTCAGTCGTAACTACGCGCGCACTCCGTGCAGAAACGTGCCCGTCATTAATCGCAAGCGTACCTGCTCGTTCGAGCGAGATCGGGAGCCGCGGAGCGAGCAGATCAAGCCAGAAATTTGCATACGCACGGCTGGCCTTTGGATTGCTTCGCTTTAACGGCTTGTTGCTCTTTATTAGTTTTGTGATTTCAGGATGCATCAGCGTCGTCATCATCAATGCGCAGGTCAAAATTGTCGGATCGAGGCCGCGAATTTTCCCGTCCTTCATTTTGGTATCCAGGTATTGATTGATTTGCGAAAGCACGGGCGTAAGATATTCGCTTCCAAACACATCGACATTCCAGTGCAATTCAAGAAAAGCCACAGCGATCAGTTGTAGTAACTCCGGCTTAAAGCTGGCCGTGTCTGTAAGCAGGCCGAATATTTTCGGCAATACGATTTCCGGTGTGTCGCACTGCTCCAGACCTTCAATGAGGTCTCGTCGAGGCTTCAAGGCAGCAGAATAGTAACGCAAGGTCGACCAGAACAGTTCTTCCTTATGCTCAAACTGACGGAACAAAGTGTTTTCGCCAACGCCGGCAAGATGCGCTATTTGCCGCGTCGTCGTTCCGTGGTATCCCTGCCGAGAAAACAGCTTTCCTGCCGCCTCGATAATCTTATCCGTCCTGGCGGAGTTCCTTGTAACAATCGGCATCGTACGCCCTTTCGACGCTTCCTCTTGCGAGGCGCCCGCAGTCCGCAATAAGGTGGAGTCGGTAAGCGGTCTTACCGCGACGAGAGCAGCGCAACAGAGGTTTTCCGTTTAATCCGGGAATTGTCGGCTGTGTCGATTCGCGTAAACGACCTATGGACAGGTTAACGGCATTGCCGGCGTTCAACCGGCACAAAAGATCTGGAACGTCGAATCCACGCTCGGCACCGTCGCTAATTAATCGAGAATCGGCTCCAGATCGTGCGCATCTACTTGAATAGCCGCATGCTGATTGATCAATTTGAGAGACAATACAAAGCGCATGCGATCGTCTTTTCTAACCAGCGTGCCCTGCACACCCTGCATCACACCGCTAATGATCCGAACCTTTGTCCCTACGACGAGTTCACGGAATGGCTCAATTCGCTGGCTCGAAACATTGGAGCGCAAAAACTCAATCTCCGCTTCGGGAATGGCGGCACGCTCCCTGCCACCGCCTACGATTTGTAAAACCCCAGGAGATCCCAACACCTTCACGCGCTCTCTTGAGTCGATGTGGACGAACAGATAGGTTGGAAACAGCGGCAAAGTGACCTTCACCCGCTGCCGGTTCTTCCACACCCTTACACATTCATAGGTTGGGAGAAAGGATTCTATATCCCGCACTTCAAGATGTTTGGCTGCGGACTTTTCGTTCTGCGGCACCGTGAAGACGGCGTACCATCTACGATCTCGCGCGCCGCTTGCGACTGCTGGATCGGAGCGAACCTGGCCAAATGGTTGAGAAGTAGCTAAATGAGTATTCAGGCCTCGCCCCTTCTCCCCACCTACAGTCGCCGCGCAAAGAGGCGAACCATGCATGGCACGCACCGCAAACGGGCGTGGCTTCGCCTAGCTGACTTAGCAAACGAGCATATGCCAGTAGGACATCCAGTTACCCAAGCAGCCCTACCTGCCAATTCGTAAATTGCCCGGTAAAAGAAGGGCAATCCTGCTCAGCAGTAGTGCCGACGCAGTGATTGTCACTGCGCGAAGAAAAAGATAGACCGTCAATTGCGCGGTCCACCCATTTCTTACTTAGTTGTGCATACAAATGTAAGCCGTTGCTGCCGAATTTGCAACCGCCACCGGGCACCCCAATCCGCCTTTTGCCGCACCCTGAACCCATGATCGAATTGTGACGGATTAAGATTAAGCATAGTTCGCTGCCTGTAAGGCCATTATTTTGAATGGTTTGAAACATTTAAATAAAAATGGGAATGTGACAGTGCGACATGGTTCGGCGCGCACCGATCAACCCCGTATCGCCACGAATCTCCAGATCAATTAGAAGTAAGTGCTTTCGTACGAGTGCGCAGGCAAATCATTGATAAACCGATTGACCAGACACTTTCACATTTCCTTAAAAAGGCAAACGGACCTAATAATTGTCCAAATCATTAATACCTTTTCCCCAAAATCCCTCTGCGGTTCACAGAGATTCACGAACCACCCAGAAATTCGGAAAGATAACTTAGAGATGGTGACAGGGGTCACTCATCGAGATGCTTAACCGTAGCAACGTCGCGGGACAGAGATGTTCCCACTACATAATGTAGGGTCAATCGATACGGCCTGACCCGCTCGGCCGGCCTCTACTTTCCGATGCAGAAGGTAGAGAAAATAAGATTTAGAACGTCGTCGGTCGTGGTTTGCCCGGTCAAGGCATCTAGGCTCCCCAAGGAGCGATACAAATCAAGCAAGATCATCTCGTGCGGCACAGAGTTCAGGTTTGCCTCCGCAGCATCGTTCAGAGCCGCACGCGCGCCGGTGATTGCCTGGTGGTGGCGCAGACTGGTGAGCAGACCTGGCTCCGCAGCGGCTCCGCCGGTCGCCAGCGTAAGTATGCCCTGGCGTAGCGCCGCAATTCCTTCACCGGTGAGCGCAGAGGTATTAATCGCGTGGATGCCTGAGGCTTCTGCCGCCAAATCGAGCCCCGTCTCCCGATCGACGCC
Source organism: Acidobacteriaceae bacterium (assembly GCA_025350325.1). Classification (GTDB taxonomy): domain Bacteria; phylum Acidobacteriota; class Terriglobia; order Terriglobales; family Acidobacteriaceae; genus Telmatobacter. Next base: position 12,597 of record JANXYB010000025.1, on the reverse strand, counting down.
GACTTCCCGACCTGCTCGATTCGCTCCTAATACAAAGTTTTCCAAGCCATATTTCAAGTCGCTTTTGTTGATGGCGATCAGTGCGGGACGCCCCTTGATCGCCGCCAGCAACGAGCGCTCCTCCGCGTTGAGCGGCGCGGTCGCATCGAGCACCACGAGCACCAGCGCTGCGTCCGCCAACGCTTCGCGACTGCGCGCGATTCCGAGTTGCTCCACCTCTTCAAACGCCTCGCGCAGTCCCGCCGTATCGACCAGTTCAAGCGGAATCCCGTCCAGAGAAATTCGCTCGGTCACAAGGTCGCGCGTTGTTCCTGGAGTCGCCGCTACGATTGCACGGTCACGCTCAACGAGGCGATTGAACAGCGAGCTTTTGCCCGTATTCGGACGCCCAACGATCGCCAGCGTCAACCCGTCATGCACAACGCGGCCGCGTGCAAAGCTCGCTTCGAGTTCCACGAGCAGGGGAATCAATTTGCCAATGCGGCGCGCAATCTCATCTCTGTGCGCTACGTCGATATCGTCCTCGGCGAAATCGATGCCGGCCTCAAGCAATGCAATCAGTTCGAGCAAATCATGCTTGATCGGGTTGACGCGTCGACTTAAAGCGCCACCCATTTGGCTCGCTGCCTGGCGAGCCTGCGTAAGCGTCTGCGCATCGATCAGATCACGTACCGCCTCGGCTTGCGTGAGGTCGAGCTTACCCGCAAAAAATGCGCGCTGGGTAAACTCTCCTGGATCGGCCAACCGCGCACCCAATTCAACTGTGCGCCGCAACAAAAGGTCTAAAACTACCGGCGAACCGTGCGCGGCAATCTCTACCAGCTCTTCCCCAGTGTAAGAATTGGGTGCGGCGAAATAGGTAACCAAGGCCTCATCGATACGTTGGGCCCCCGGTCCGCTAGAGTCGAGTACATCGGCCAAGCGCGCCCGCGCGTGCTCCATCGGCAGGTGAAGACTTACCAGGCGAGCAGCGATCTCCGGCGCCAGCGGACCGCTGATGCGCACAATGCCAATACCTCCGCGACCCGGCGGCGTTGAAATGGCAGCAATGGTATCTACTGCCGCGCTCGGCGAAACCGGATTGACCTCATCGGTACTCATGCATCCTCATTGTAGGGAGGTGGACCGATACAGGTCTCGCGTTCAAGCCTAGGCTCCTCGCACCGCGTGATTTAGTCGCGGAATTAGTCGGCTTTAAAGTTAGGACGGGGGCAGTGCAGCGTTCTGTTCTAAACAAATTTCTAATGTATATCGGGAGATTGTTGCGCGCTATTCATGTGGGACTCGCCCGTGCCAAAAGCTTTTAGCAACCGATCAACGTTATATAATTCGAGTGAAAATAAGAGCGACATTTATCCAAGCGCTGCAGTTAAACGCGATGCGCCGCGTAAAGTCGAAACAGGGTCAATCACTTGAAAATGGATGCACTCAGCCGGTTCGCTAATCGGAAATCTTTATTGCGGAATACATGGAACGTCTTTCTCCCTTTCCTGCTCACAGGGTGGCTTGCATGCGCACTTGCGGCGGCCCAGACGACCGAGCTGGCGATCTGGCAAGGTGAATTGCGCACCGCTTCCGGCGCGCCGGTCGCAGGCGCGAAGATTTCGCTCACCACCAACACTAAATCTGCCAAATCTGCCGAAGCAATCACCGGCCCTGACGGCCAATTCCGCGTCGCAGCGCTACCGCCCGGGCAATATCGGCTGACCGTTGAGACGAGTGCCGCCAAAGTAAAATTCGCGGAGCTGATTGAAGTAGGCATGGCTACTCCTCCGGTTTTGCTTACGCTCTCTGGCCGTTCCGACCTTACTTTGAACGCCCTAAGTGCCAAGCAGCAAACCGCAACCGGCGGCGAAGAACTATCGAGTCAAGCGGTCAGCGAACTGCCCTTGAACAAGCGCGATTTCAGCACCTTGCTGTTGCTCGCAGCCGGCACCATGACCGATTCCAACGGCGCCACTAACTTCACGGCGCAATTTGCCATCAACGGTCAGCGCGGTGTTGAGGCCACGTTTGCAATGGACGGCGCGGACATCAGCGATCCAGAGATGGGCGGCGCGACATTTTCAAACTTCAACGTCGATGCGGTTGAAGCGATTGACTCCAGTTCCGGGTGGATGCCTGCCGAGATTGGCCGGGGGGCTGCAGGCTTCACCAACATTCGTACGCGGTCGGGGGCCAGCGGCTTTCACGGGTCTATCTTTGAATTTGTCCGCAACTCTGCCTTCGATGCGCGCAATTATTTCGACCATGCCACGCCGGCGTATCCCGGCCGCATCCCGCCCTTTCGCCGCAATGAGTTCGGCTTTACCAACGGCGGACCTATCCTCATTCCCCACATCTATGACGGGGGCAAGCGCACCTTTTACTTCGTCCAGTATCAAGGATTCCGTCAGGTCCTCGGCACCACGCAGGTGTTGCCCGTTCCTTCTGCCGCCCAGCGACCGACCGCCGGCAGCAACATCGTTTATGACACGGTGGCCTTCCCCGATAAGTCAGTCGATACGCTGGCAATACCCGTGAATAGCGGAATCGCCGCCGTACTTGCACGCTATCCGCTGCCCAATTTGCCGACCGGATCATTTGGTGCGAATACCTACGCGACTGCATCAAAAGTAGTAACCAATGCGAACCAGTTCTCGCTCAGACTCGACCACAAACTCTCTTCGGAAAATCAATTTTTCGCGCGTTTCAACCTCGACAATCTAACCGGCCCCACAACCAATCCTGATCAGACCGCTATCGATCCATCCTTTGGAGTGCAGTACATCGATCGCCAGCGCAACGTGGTGGGAGTCTTAACTCGTACTATCACTCCGCGCTTGGTCTCAGAGTCGCTCATCAGCATCACGCGTTCCACCCCGGGCTTCCCAACCGCCGATCACAGCGATCCCGCAGTCAAATTCAACGATGGATTATTCGAGGCATTCAATGCTGCGGCCGGAACCGTCATGCAGGCGTACGGCAACCTCTTCCAAGGCCGCGAGAGTGTCGCCTACACGACGGCTCATCACGCAATCAAGTTTGGATTTGAGGCGCGCCTCAATCGCGACACAACCTACTTCGGCACTAGCCCCAATGGCGAATACGATTTCGGTGGGGGCAAGGCATATGCCACGGAAGCTATCTCATCGCAGAGCGGAACGCACAACATCAGTCCTGGGGACCCATTGCCAGACACGCTTTCAGGCTTTCTCTCTGGCAGCCCATTTGTCTACACCGTCGCCATCGCGCCATCCTACTTTTCAAATGGTAAACACATCGGTCCGGCTGCCATCAATCGCAGCAATTACAGCGGCTGGGTGCAGGACACCTGGAAAGTTACACCCACCTTCACACTCGACTATGGCGTCCGCTGGGATCTTTACAATCCCATCACAGAGCGCGCTCATCGCACTTCCGGCTTCCGCACGGTGAACGGCACGCAGCAGTTCGTGATCAACCCACAGCCCGGCTATAAGACCGATTGGAATGCCTGGGAGCCGCGCGTTCAGGCAGCGTGGCAGGTTAGCCACAAGATAACGACACATGCCGGCGGTGCCGTGATGACGATTCCGCCAAATATCTGGCAGGATAATTTCCTTACCGGCTCTACGCCTTACGTCGCGTACCCTCGCCTGCTCTCCGCGTCCAATGCGCCCATCCATTACGGCTTTCAGATCACGCCTGCGCAACTGCCCCGCACGTACACTCCTTCCGGCCAGGACGTCTTCGCTTCAGGGAGTCCCAACAAGGTCGCCCCGAATACAGTAATGGACGTAGATCGCTATGAGAAAGATGTGGCCGCACTCACTCCAAGCGGCGTGGTTAGCGCGCTCAATCTCAGCGGCATCGATCGCAACTTTGGCAATGCCACGCTCTACACGTGGACGGCTGGTCTAGAGCGCAGATTCGGCAATCTCACCGCCGGCGCGGCTTATGTGGGAACCGCAGGCGTCAAGCTGCCACGTTACAGCTATCCCAATGCGTACCCGGGGGCAACGCCGCAATTCGCACCGCACACCCAGTTTGACAGTGCAGGCAATGTGATTGGCGGCTTCGGAGTTGAAAACGTCATTGTCGCCGATTCGCACTCTACCTATCACGCGCTGCAAACCTCTTTGTCGGGAACTGTGGGGCACGGCGGTCCGGGGATTCAAGCCAGTTACACCTGGGGCAAGTCAATCGACAACACCAGCATGGTGATTGGCGGTACCGGCTCAACCGGCGCCGTCTCGTCAGGCTTCTCGCAAAATCCCTACGATACGCGCCCCGAAAAAGGCCCCTCTACCTATGACGTAACCCACGGGTTTGGCCTCAGCCTGGCCCAGGACATGCATCTAGAGAGCGTCAATTTCCTGCGGCCCATAAGCAAAAAAGCGACGGATGGATGGGAACTCCTAAGCATATCGAGCATCAGTTCCGGCTCCCCCTTCACCATCTACTCCGGAATCCAGCAGACCGGCGCGGGCTCAAATGGGGTCGATCGCCCTGACCAGATCGCCAAGCCGCATCTCTCTACCGCGCGCCCGGTTCGCCAGGATTATTTTGGCCAAGGCGCGAATAATGCTGCGGACTTCTTTTCAATTCCGATTCATGTACCAGGTGGAACGGGCCCGAACGAGGGCCGCTTTGGAACCCTTGGTCGCAACACGTTCCGCGGTCCCGCGTTCTACAACTTCGATTTCGCGCTCATCAAAGACACCCCCTTCGGCCGACGCGGCAGCGGGGCCGAACTCATTGACCTGCAATTTCGTTCGGAGTTCTTCAACCTCTTCAACATCGTTACCATGGGCCTGCCCGCCAACATTCTCAACGGGTCAGGCTTCGGAGAAATCAGCAAGACGGCCGGCAATTCGCGCCAGATCCAGTTCTCGCTCAAAGTCATTTACTGAGAACGCGGCAAGTACTCATCATCGCGCCGGATCATCGACCGCGCTTGATATAAAGGGTGCCGTACATCGGTCTAGCTTTGTGACGCATTCCAGTGTCCTCGAACGATAAGAGGTTGCGCCTTGCTTGGGCCGCGGAGAATATCATGAGAGGCTTTCTAACGACCTTTGTCGGCAGCTCCTTGTTCGCCGGCGCACTGCTCGCATCCAGCGCCTGGCAGGTATCGGCTCAGCAGCCTGCGCATCACACCCTCGACATGACTCTCGTCAAGCCAGAGACCGTGGGCTTCTCCTCAGAGCGGCTTGAACGGCTGCACGCGATCATGCAGCAGACCGTGGACAAGAAAGAGATTGCAGGGATCGTCACCATCCTTTCCCGCCACGGAAAGATCGTCGACTATCGCACTTACGGCCAGCGCGACATGGCCAGCGGCACTCCCATGACCAAAGACACCATCTTTCGCGACTACTCGATGACCAAGCCCGTGACCGGTGTCGCCATGATGATTCTTTACGAGCAGGGCAAGTGGCTGCCGTCCGACCCGATTGCCAAATACATTCCTGAGTTCGCGCACCTCAAAGTCTTCAAGGGCGTTGCGGCCGATGGCAAGATGATCCTCGTAGATCCCGATCATGCGCCCACCATGCGCGAACTCCTGTCGCACACCGCCGGATTCACGTACGGCTTCTTCGGGCAGACGCCGGTCGACGTTCTGTATCGCGATGGCAAGATTCTGCAATCCAAAAACCTGCAGGAGATGATCGATAAGCTGGCTAAGATTCCGCTCCTCTATCAGCCAGGCAAGGGATGGACTTACAGCGTCTCAATGGACATCGAAGGCTACATAGTTGAGAAGCTGACGGGCCAATCTCTTCCCGACTTCACGCGCAAACAGATTTATATTCCTCTCGGCATGAAGGATGCGGGATTCTATGTGCCCGCGGAGCAGCGCAGCCGCTTTGCGACGCTTTATCAGGCCAACGACCACGATGCGCTCGATCTCGATCCCTCCAGCGCGACGGGATACGCAACACCTCCTACGATGGCATCAGGCGGCGGAGGCATGGTGTCAACCGCTGAAGATTACTACCACTTCGCGCAGATGCTGGGGTACGGCGGCGAACTGAACGGCAAGCGGATCCTGGCTCCAGCGACTGTAAAGCTGATGACCACCAATCACGTGCCCACCAATTTGCTCACCGGCGAATTTGGCATCGGCCAGCAGCAGATGCGGCCCGGCTTCGGCTACGGTTACAACTGCGCTGTTGAGTTTGATCCGCAGGAAGCCAATTTGCCGGATGGCAAAGGCACCTTCCTTTGGGACGGCGCAGCAGGCACTTGGTTCTGGGTCGATCCTACAAACGACATCGTTTTCGTGGGCATGATTCAGCGCATGCACGGCGGCAATCCCAACGTGCAGTATCTAAGCCGGTCTGCCGTGTACCAGGCGTTGGTCGATCCATCAAAATAGCCAGGCAGCTTTTAAGACTGTTTGAAAATAAATCCGACGTTCCTATTGCATAGCCATAGAAGTTAGTTTACAGTCCTCCTATTGGTTGCCAATGGGAGGACAGTCTTTTGGCCGACAAGAAAGATGTGTGGCAGGGCACGCTCGCCCTCATGGTCCTGAAAACCCTCGAGAGTATGGGGCCGCAGCACGGATACGGTCTGGCACGGCGCATCGAGCAAACCAGCGGCGATTTGCTGCAATTGAATTACGGCACCCTCTATCCAGCCTTGCTCAAGCTTGAGCAGGAAGGCTACATCCGCTCGCGCTGGGGAACCTCCGAAAATAATCGCAAAGCCAAGTTTTACGAGCTGACCAAGCCCGGTCAGCGCCAAGTGCGCAGAGCTACGGCGGACTGGGAACAAACCACCGAGATTCTTTCGCGCTTTCTCACCCCAGCCAGCGAATGACAAAAATCCAATGAACTCACTGCGCGCAAAAATTCGTGCATCCTGGATGCGCCTCATCGGCTTTCTGCATCGTAGGCCGGCAGAAGAAGACTTTTCCGCCGAGCTCGAAGCGCACATCGCCATGCACACGGACGATGGGCTCCGCGCAGGTCTGAGTCCTGCTGAGGCACGTCGTCAGGCTCTCATTCGTCTCGGCGGCGCCGAACAGGTACTGCAGTTGCATCGCGAACAACGGCTTAGCCTGTGGATTGAATCCATCGCTCGCGATGTGCGCTATGGTTTCCGTACCCTGGCCAAACATCCGTCAGTGACCGCGATCGCCATTCTCTCCATCGGCCTCGGCATCGGCGCCAACGCAACGATCTTCTCGATGGTCAACCGCTTCGTGCTGCGGCCCGCACCCATGGGCGATCCCACTACGCTGCTCGCTCTGCATACAACACGCCAGGGAGATCGCTGCTGCAACTCTTTCTCGCTTCCTCTCTTTCAAGACCTGCGCGACCAGGCAAAATCATTTTCTGGCATTGCCGCATATTACGAACTAGTTCCCGCCTCAATCGGTGGCTCCGGCGAACCGGAGCGCGTCTGGGGCCAAGCCGTTACTACGAACTTCTTCGACGTTACACAACTTCACATGGTTCTCGGGCGCGGCTTCGCAACCGGTGAAGAGAAAGCGCCCGCGATCGTGCTTAGTTCAGGCCTTTGGCGGCGACGGTTCAACAGCGATCCGAATATTACAGGTCGTTCCGTTCAGCTATCCGGCAAAACATTCACCGTCGTGGGCGTTGCTCCTCCAGCATTCCATGGCGCTGACCAGATTCTCTACACCGAATTCTGGGTGCCGCTCGGCGAAGTTGCGCAGTTGGTTCCCGGCCTCTCTGACCAGGGTTCGCGCGACTTTCATATTGTTGACGTCTTGGGCCGTCTGCGAGCGGGAGCGTCGCGCGATCAGGCCTCAGCGGAATTGAAAGCCATCACGCAGCGCCTTGCAAAGGAATATCCCAAGACCGACAAGGGCACCAGCATTGTTTTCGAGCAGGCTGGATCGCTGCCTTCCAATATCCGCGGTCCAGTCCTGCTTTTTTTCACAGCACTCACTGTGGTTGTGTTGCTTGTACTCGCGATCGCTGGAGCTAATGTTGCGAACCTGCTGTTTGCGCAGGCCACGGTGCGGCAGCGGGATATGGCCGTTCGCCTGGCGCTGGGGGCGACGCGTAGCAGGCTGCGGCGTCAACTGATTCTCGAGAGCGTCTTGCTCGGCCTTGGCGGCGGAGTGCTTGGAGTCGCTTTATCTTTGCTGTCAACGCGCGCCCTCTCCGCCCTTCATTTGCCAGCACCCGTTCCCATCGACGTGCGCATCGGCGAAGACTGGCGCGTGCTTCTCTTCGCATTCGGCCTAAGCGTTCTAAGTGGTGTTCTTTTAGGACTTGGCCCGGCCTTTGCGATGTCGCATTCCCGCCTGCCTGATGCGCTCAAAGGGGAAGACGCATTTATCCGCCCCGGTCGGCGCGTAAGCCTGCGCAGCGTGCTTGTTGTAGCGCAGATCGCCATGTCGGTTATCTTGCTTTGCCTCACCGGTCTTTTTCTGCGCAGTCTAAAAAGCGCATCGTCTATCGATATTGGTTTCCGCTCGCAAGGCCTGCTCATGTTGTCCGTCGATCCTCGCGTTCACGGATACAACGCGGATCAGACGGCGCAGTTTCTCGAGTTGGCCCGACAACGCATAGCAGCACTGCCGGGCGTAGATGCCGCGGTGGGCACAGACGTTGCGCTGCTTTCCTATGGCCATCGCAGTGATGCGTTCTCAGCCGTTGGCGAGCCCAACAATCAAACAAACCAAACCAACACAGATCTATACATGGTCACACCGGGCTACTTTGCCTTGATGGGAATTCCTCGCATCATGGGTCGTGATTTTGGCGGCGAGAGCGCATCCGGTCCCAGGAACGCCGTCGTCAATCGCGCATTCGTCGATCGCCTGTTTCCACACAAGAATCCCATCGGGCAGCTCGTGTCCGGCGGAGGCGTCACCTACCAAATTATCGGCATTACCGGAAACGTAAAGTCTCGCTCGCTTGGTGAAGACCTTCGTCCTGTACTCTTTCGTTCACTTCAACAGAGCATTGCCGGCGATCCATCTCTAATGGGCTACACGCTGCTGCTACACATCTCGAGAAATCCTGCGGCACTGCAGGCGGCTGTTCGCCGTCAGATCCACGAGCTCGATCCAACCATGGCGATTTATAACGAAGAGACGATGGAAGACCATGTGCGCACCGCTTACTTTCTGCCTCGTCTTGCGGCAACGCTATTCGGCGTCTTCGGTGGCATCGGCATCATCCTCGCTGCAGTCGGCCTCTATGGAGTCATGAGTTATACCGTCAGCCGTCGAACCCGCGAAATTGGCATCCGCATCGCCATGGGCGCGCGCCCCGGCACAGTAGAGCGGCTCATCCTTCGTCAGACGCTTGTCTTGACCGTTCTTGCCGTCGCGCTAGGTTGGCCGGCCGCGTGGTTGCTGGCAAAGATGGCGTCCAGTTTTCTTTACGGAATTGAGCCGCACGATCCGGTCACCTTCGCCGTTGTGCCGCCATTCCTGATCGCAATCGCGCTGGCCGCCTGCTGGTTACCCGCGCGCCGTGCGGCGTCTATCGATCCCATGCAAGCCCTGCGAACGGAATAGGAGAACGCAATGCGCAAAGTGAGGGCGCTGTGGATACGCCTTTGCGGTTTGTTGACCGCGCCGCGGGCCGACGACTTTAATGCCGAATTGAATAGCCACATCGCTATAGTCACTGCAGAAGGTGTGCGCGCGGGGCTCGCGGAACCAGAGGCGCGCCGAAGAGCGTTGGTGCAGCTCGGCGGCGCTGAGCAAATACGCCAGGCTTACAGAGAGCGCACAACACTGCCGGCGATAGAGAGCCTGTCACGCAATGTCCGTTATGCTCTGCGCGGCTTTCGGCGCAACCCGGTTTTCGCCATCACCGCCATCTTGACGCTTGCGATCGGTTTGGGCGCGACCACCGCCGTCCTCAGCGTTATCGACCGCATCCTTTTTCGCAGCTTACCGTACGCGCACGATGATCGACTCGTTTCGGTTGGATTGGTGCAATCTCTAGAGCGCCGCGTTGCGCATCGAATAAATACCCAAACTTGATCAGCTCCGCGGGCCATATTTGCCATCGCTCCTCTCGATGACCTAACCCTGTGCAAATGCTTGTAGTCTTTTTAGGTGGAGCCTGGTACTGCACCGCTCCAATTACTGACAATAGGGGTGTCTGCATTGCGGGCAAGTGCTTTTGAATATCGTTTTCGGGCAGCGATCATTGTCGCCATCGTCGCGCTGGGCGCATGGGCACCATGGATCAGCGCGCAGAACACAGACCGGCGCATCTCTATGCTTGAGTGGTCGGCACTTGAATTGAGCCGACTCGACATTGTTGGCTTTACTCTCGCCACGCCGATCATCATCTTGGCAGTTTGTCTGCTCGCCGCGGTCGCAGTTATCTTCCGCCTCTGGGGCGTCGCCTACCTCGGCTCAGCGACCGTGAACAGTATGCAGATGAAATCAAGCGTTCTCATAGCGGTCGGGCCCTATCGCTACGTTCGCAATCCGCTCTACCTTGGCACCTGGTGCATGGTGGCTGCGACGTCTTTCATTTTGCCGCCGACCGGCGCACTGCTCGTGATGATCCTGCTCACGGTATTTCTTTTACGTCTCATCCTGGGCGAAGAAGCTTTTCTCGCAGCGCGCCAGGGAGAGGCCTACGCTGCATACGTCCGCACCGTTCCCCGCCTGATCCCGCGCCTGCGCACCACCCTGCCCGCAGCCCACACGCGACCGCAGTGGCTCCGCGCCGTACTCGCAGAGTTAAATCCGATCGGCGTATTCCTTACTTTTGTGGTCGTCTCATGGACCTACAACAACCGCGTCATGGCGAAGTCAATCATCATCAGCTTTGGTGTTTCCCTGATCGTCCGCGCACTGACTCCGGGCATTCCTATTCCCCTTGACTCACCGGAATAGCGGCGTTGGTAGTTTTGCGCAGATGCGTCAGTCCAAACGCGGTCGGATACTTGAGACCGTAGCCGAACAGCCTGTCGACACCGATGTGGTTGCTCCATATCAACGCAAAAGCAGCACGCCATACGCATGAAACAACAGCGCCAACAATGCCAGCGTTCCTGGCGTGACATAGGTGTGAATTGCGTTGTAGGTTCGGGCGCCCACCCGTGGTCAACCGAGATACCCGAGCATTGAGAGATCGGGGGCCAGCCATAGTGCTGCAAACATCCACCAGCTCGCCCCTGAATGTGCATAGAACCAGGCGGAAATTGCTGCTGCGGCCAAACCCTCAGCGCGGAGAAGAAACAAGATCGGGCATGGAGTTACCGCTGTAACTATGGGCTGTCCGACAGCTTTTGAAGACGATGCCATGTCTCATTCTATTTGTGGAAAGTCTCGCAAACTCTCAGCGATCTAAAAACGAAATGGGAAGGGCGCAATGCCCTTCCCATTCGTTGTACTTACTCAAAAGCTATTTCTTCGGTGGGGCGATAACGTCCTTCGCGGCCTTGGCCACGCGGAACTTTACCACCGTCTTGGCCTTGATCTTGATGGCCTCGCCCGTTTGCGGATTGCGGCCGATGCGCGCCTTGCGCTCTGCCTTTACCAGGCGGCCGATACCGGGGATTACGAAGACGCCGTTCTTCTTGGTTTCCTTGATGGCGGTCTCCGCCAGCAGGTCCAGGAAGGCCGCCGCTTGCTTGTTGGTGAGTTCTTGCTTCTCTGCCATGTGCCGCGTGAGAGCGGTCTTGGTCATTCCACTAGCCATGCGATTTTCTCCTTCTTGGCGTCCCCTCGGGGTCGCCGGTGTTGCTTGGTGTTGCCTGGGCTTTTTACGCGCTGTGCGAACCGCAATGAGGGAGCTCGACCGGGCAACTTGAGCTAGAAACCCTGTATCCATGCGGGTTCGGAGAACCCTCTCGTTCGTAACCATGCGGCTTGAGGGGGCACAAAGTCAATGGGAAAACTAGGCTTTTCCACACTTTTATTAGGTTTTTGTGCCTTTTAAGCCTATTTTTGCCGGATTTAGCCGGTATTTTAAGCTTTTAGGTTCTTAGGAGGACCACTATGTGCTCGCAACACGCTTCACGGAGTGCCCACCATTCACTCTAGTGAAGCCCGAAAAGGACCTTCTTCCGCGGCGTCAACGACTCAGCGATTGGCATGTTCAGCGCGTCAACCAAAGGCGTCAGCAGCTTGAAATGCTTGATCACTGTTTGGCTAAAATTCTTGTCGAGTGCAGCCTCCGCCGGCAGCGTGGTGCTCAGACCCCACTGCTTGCACTTGATCAAATCGATCGCCTCGTGATCAGCAGCAAATCCCTTCGGCGGCCGCGTCAAGGGCTCACCCTCAAACTCGGTAAAGGTCTTGCGCACAGTAGGTTTGTCCAGCACTTTCCTAAACGCAACGTGATTATCGAGCAGCCAATTGCGAATCGCCGCCAGTTGCTCCTTCTCGGGCATATAAGCCCCGGCCGCGATCACCACGCCCTTGGAGCTGACTTGAAAGTAGTATCCCGCCCCCGAAGTCTTGTTCATCCCCGTGTGCGACCACCAAGCAGCCACGTGCGTCTTGTAAGGCAGCTTGTTATTGCTAAACCGCGTGTCGCGATAGATCCTGAACAGACATTTTTCCGCAGGCCGAACGTGATGCGGCGCAAACTCTGTCATCGCTTCTGTAACCCTGCGAATGACAGCCAGCATCGGCTCCTTCAACTCAGCCTCATACATGCCCTTGCGTTC
>JANXYB010000016.1 GCA_025350325.1 Acidobacteriaceae bacterium | reverse complement strand
GCCGATGGGCTGATACCACAATTCAACCTTGACCCGGAGAGGCCCTTGCGCTTTACTCGTGTCGATGACGTAGCGAATGACGCTGCCCTTGTCGGTGAAGTTGGGATCTTCCGCAGCCGTGCCGACGACTGCAATGTCGTGGGTGGCGGTGGCCTTGTCGAATCCGGCGGGGAGCAGGCGGTTGTCTTTGGCGTAGTCGAGAGCGGCGAGCAGGCCAGTGGTGATTTTGCCGTCAGCATCTTTGAGGATGGGCTCGTAAATCTCAACCTGGTTTGGCTTGGTGATCTCAGTGTAATGGGGTGAAAAGCGCGACGGATCGGCGTCGTTTTCATTGCCGACGATGGAGCCGTCAGGATTGAGAGCGCCCGATTCAAACAGAATTTCGCCGTTGTTGTCTGTGACGACGACATGAAGCCAGGCGCGGCGCGAGGGGTAGGCCGTGGGCAGTTTGTGGCCTGTCAGATTTTCAACGTGGACATCGATAGCGAGGCCTCGCGCGGTGGCTTGTATCGACGGGATGGTGACGCGCGCTGCCTGGGTCTGAAGGAAGTTGCGCGTGCGATTGGCGGCGGCGTGGAGTTCCTCGGGCAGCGCCTGCACGCCAAGCTCAGTGCGATGGTCGTTAAGCATCGCTTCCATCACAAAATTGGAGCCGACGAATTCGTGGCGCCGCACGCCGACGCGGCCGGGGCCGTAGAGCGCGGTGACGGGAACAACTTCTGTGACCTCCGGCATATGGCAGGCCTGGCAAGTCTTGCCCGTGCGATAGTCGCTGTGGAGCCATTCAAGATAAGGCATCTGTTCAGGAAAGATGCCGACGACTTGGCCGCCCTTGCCGCGCGCGTTGGTGTAGAGCGTGTGGCAACTGCCGCAAAGCGCAGCATCGCGTATCTGCGGCGCCTGCTGGGGCACAAAGCCGGCTGTCGAGGAACGCATCACAGTTTGATGACCGGCGTCAGGCGCGAAGGGGCCATATTCGGGACGGTTATTTTTGTCTTTCGGGAATAAAACCTTTACGTTGCCATTGAAGGTTGCGGGCGTGCCCAGGCCGGCGGCTTCAACTTGATGACAGACAGAGCAGGTGACCCCGTCAGCGGCGTCGCTGCTTGCGTTGTGTTTGTCGGTGAGTGGCAGGTGCGCGAAGACTTCACTTTTGCGACCGGCGTCGCGCGCGACGAGATGCGTGATGGACATGTGGCAGGTCGAACATTCGTCTTCAACGTCCTTGGTCAATTCGGGGTGATCGAGCGTTTCGCGTCGAACACTGCCCTGCCAATATGGGTCGCGCGAAGAATTGGCCATGATGCTGGCGCGCCATTGAAAGCCAATCGAAATGTCTTCGCCGGAACTGGTCTTAAGGCCGTTGTGGCAGGCGACGCAGCGGTCGGAGGTGCGGTATTCGGGCTTGGGGTCTTCGCTGGCCGCAGCTTTGACGGGGGTGATTTGTGTGAGCGCGCAGATGGCGCAAAATGCGAGGAGGAAAGTGGCAAAGAGGAGTCTGGATCTCATTTCCAGCCCTCCCAGAGTTTGCCGTCAGCGCGATCCCAGAGTACGTAGAAACTTACTTGGGGCGTGCGGCCGGCGGTGTCTGTAAAGGGCGTACGGACGCCGATTGCGGCGCGAATATGCTGACGGCGGCTGACGGTAACTTGCATCTCGGGCATGACGTCCCAGTCGGTTTTGGCTCCGTCGATCAAATCGCGCGTGGCGAGAAATTCAACCATCGGCGAAAACTGCCGGCCGAGGCGATGGTCGGGCGACAGCGTCTGACCGAGCGCGGTGTGCCAGAAGAGATGCTGTGGAGTTATGTCGGGGTTCACCGGCAGGTCAGCGCCCATTTGAAACTGCACCCACGTGTTGGTGCGGAAGAGCTGATCGAACGCGGCAAATGGCTCAAAGACAGTGGTGCCGTTGCCGCCGAGTTTGGTGTTGCCGGTCGGTGGAAGAATGCTGCCTTGCAGGCTGAGAATCGATCCAGTGCGGAGGCTTGAAAACATCACGGTTTTCCAACCGATGGTCATGTCGCCAATGTTGCTGTTGTAACTGTGATTCTGATCCTGGTAAACCCACGGCACATCCACTTCAAGCTGGCTTTTGGTGCCGAAACTTTGTTCGTGAATGAAGTCGGTGGTGAGACCTGGCGCGCCGGATGCGTTGACCGCGGTCGAGATGACCAATTCGTTTTCAGGAAAAGCTTTTTCGGTGACGATGGCTCGAGGCAGATTCAATTCTCCGCGCGGCCAATGGCGGTTCCTGCAGAATCCGCGCATGTAGGCTACGACGTCGTCGATTTGGTCGTTGGAGAGCAAGTCGCCAAACGAGGGCATGATGGGCGATAAAGCGCGCGAGGGGCCGCCGTGGACGATGACGGCTTTCCACGCGGAGTCAGCCTCAGGCGTGGTCTGATCGCATTTGGTGAAGTCAGGCCAGGTGTCTGGGCGCTTGAAAACGGTGCTGGTCTCGGGTGCGCCTTTGCCCTCGCTGCCGTGGCAGGCGATGCAGCCGCCGTTGTAAACGACCTTGCCGTTTTTGATGTCGGGGGGGCGCGTGACCTTGAGGGTTTGCCCTATGAGAGCGGCTGAATTTGCAGCAAGCAGTGCGAGGGTGAATATGATCCACGCTCGTGTTGCCGCGGTGTTGTGCCGCCCCATGCGTTCAACCTTCCTGAATTATTTGCTGAATCACCAAGTCTTCGAAGTTCGTCTTCGCTCGAAGAAGTCAAATGAACAGGCTGTCATTCAAGGCTTTGTCGTTCTCAAATGAGATGCGAGAACGATTGATAGCGATGGTTAGATCGCAGGGCGCGCACATTGGAGAGACTCAAACGGAGCCGTAGCACCGCTGCGAATTTATACTGATAAACAATATGAGTAAGTTCTTGCCAGTTGATGAACAGATGGACCTGCTTGAAAAAGGCGCGGCCGAAATTATTCGTGCTGCCGATCTGCGTGAGCGCCTTGAAGACAGCCGCAAGACGGGGCGTCCGCTGCGCGTCAAAGCGGGCTTTGACCCGACCGCTCCCGACCTGCACCTTGGCCACACCGTGCTGATGCGCAAGCTTAGGCACTTTCAGCAACTGGGACACACTGTTATTTTTCTGGTTGGCGATTTTACGTCGCTGATCGGCGACCCGACCGGTCGCAACGTCACGCGTAAACCGCTCACGCGCGAACAGATCGATGAGAATGCTGAAACGTACAAGCAACAGGTGTTCAAGATTCTCGATGAGAGCCTGACTGAAGTGCGCTACAACTCCGAGTGGCTGAGCAAGCTTGGATACGAAGGCACCATTCGCCTGACCGCGCACTTCACCGTTTCGCAGATGCTCGAGCGCGATGAATTCAGCAAGAGGTTCCAAGCCGAACAGCCGATCGGCCTGCATGAATTGCTGTATCCCGTGATGCAGGGCTACGATTCGGTGGCGCTTGAGTGCGATGTGGAGTTGGGAGGCACCGACCAGAAATTCAATCTGCTGTGCGGACGCGAATTGCAGCGGCAATACAACCAAAGGCCGCAAATCGTGCTGATGACGCCAATTCTCGAAGGGCTCGACGGCGTGCAGAAAATGTCAAAGTCGCTCAACAACGCCATCGGCATTAACGAGCCGCCCGCGGAAATGTATGGCAAGCTAATGAGCATCTCAGACGATTTGATGTGGAAGTACTGGGTCTTTCTCACCGATCTGCGCCAGTCTGAAGTGGATGCGATGAAGGCTGAAGTTGCTGCGGGCAAGCTGCATCCGATGGAAGCAAAGAAGCGACTGGCGCGCACGATTACGGCAGGCTTTCATGGTGAGGCGGCAGCGATCAGTGCCGACGAGAATTGGGCGCGGATGTTCCAGCAGAAGGGCGAGAGCGAAGACCTCGAAGAAGTCAGCATCGCTTACGCGGATGTGGAAGGACCGGCAAATGCGGCGGGTGCTATGCAGATTCGCTTGCCGAAGTTGCTATTGCAGCTCGGTCTCGCTGCGAGCGGCGCTGAGGCCAATCGCAAGATTGCCGAGAACGCTGTGAGGCTCGATGGTGAGGTTGCTTCGAGTTCGCTATTTCAAACAGAAACGCTGCCTGCGCGTTTCGTCGTGCGATTAGGCAAGCGAGCCAAAGTCGCTGTGATCGGCGGGGTCGGCGAGGGCGTTTAGAATTGGACTTTTTTGCACGCTCTTCCTGTGGAGTCACGATCGTTGAATGGGAACCAATCCTGGGTTCGGTTGGGGCGTGATGTTTGCGCGATCCCACCCTTGACGATGGGACTGTCAAGGATGGGGCACCCAGTGCGGCGATGGACGCTCGATGCAAAAAGAATGGGGCACCCAATTCAGAGATGATTGGGCACGCTTTTCAGGAAGATCAACACAGAGTGCTAGGTGTTGAGAGCGAAGGAGCGGCCGGCTTCGAGTAGTTTGGCTACGGCTGCTTTGGAGCAAGACTCAGTGTAGATGCGCATCAGGGGTTCGGTGCCGCTGGCGCGGAGCAGAATCCATGTCTCGGCCGCGTTGGGCTTGGTGGCGGCCTCAGGGTTGTCGAGGTAGAACTTGACCCCATCGAGATTCTCCTGGCGCAGGATGGGCATGCCGGCGAACACTGGGTCGCCCGTCTTGAGCGCCTTGGCGCGAGCAATGGCGCCATTCTTGACGTCGTCGGGGATCGTGAGGTCGATGCGGCCGTACTGGTGTTCGCCGTATTCAGCCTGCAGGTCGGCCACTAGTTGACCAAGCGTCTTCTTTTCCTCGGCCATAACGTTGGCGAGCAGCAGCGCGTTGAGCAGGCCGTCGCGCTCGGGCAGGTGGCGCTGAAAGCCGATGCCGCCGGACTCTTCGCCGCCCATCACAATTTCGCGCTCGAGCATCAGGTCGCAGACATATTTGAAACCAATGCCGTGTTCAATCAGTTCGCGACCATGTTTGGCGGCGATGCGGTCAAGCATTTTTGTCGTGTTGAACGCGCGGGTCACAGCGCCCGGCCAACCTTTGCGGGTGAGCACCCAACTGAGCAACACCGAAAAAATCTTGTGCGGATCGACAAATGCTCCATGCTCATCGGTTGCGCCGATGCGGTCGGCGTCCCCGTCGGTACATAGACCAGCATCGCATTTGTGCGCTACAGCGGCCTCGCCGAGAGCGCGGATATTCGGCTCGATCGGCTCGGGATTGATGCCGGGAAAAAGAGGATCGACGTTACCGCGGATTTGCACGTGATCGACGCCAATGCGGGTAAAGATGTCGGAGAGGATGGTGCCGCCCGCGCCATACATCGAGTCAATGGCAAACTTCATACCGGATTTTGAAATCAGGTCGAGGTCGGCGAAGCTTTCGATAGCCTTGAGATATGTGGGCAGGAAATCAACTTCTTCGATCTGCGCCGGCTTGGCTAGGTGTGGCACATCCTGACCAAGGCACGCCTCGATGGCTGCGATGATGGAGGGCCTGCCCGATCCACCGTACCAGGCCTTGTATTTCACGCCATTCCACTGCGGTGGATTGTGCGACGAGGTGATCATGATGCCGCCGGCGGCACCGCGTTCACGCACACCGAAACTCAATGCAGGCGTCGGTGTGATGGCGTTGGCCAGCATGACTCGAATGCCGGTCGCGGCGACGACCTCAGCGCAGGTGCGGGCAAACGCTTTGGAGCAGAAGCGCGTGTCGTAGCCGATGCAGAGTCCGTTAGAAGGATCTTCGCTGGTATGTACGTACGCGGCGATGGCTGCCGCGACGACACGCACGTTGGCAAACGTGAAATCGTCCGCAAGGACCGCGCGCCAGCCGTCAGTTCCAAACTTGATTTGAAGATGAGGCATGATCGCCTAGATCAATTCGTCCCTGCCGAGGAGACCGAGCTCTTTGACGACCTTGCCGACGTCTTGAGAGTGGTCGCGGTGGGCGATGAGCAACGCATCTTCTGTATCCACGATCACGAGATTCTCGACACCGACGAGAGCTACGAACTTCTTGGGGCTGTAAATGTAGTTGTTGCCGGCATCGATGGTGAGGTGGCCGTCGGTTTCAGCAACGTTTCCGTCGCCATCGCCGCGCAAACGAGTCTCGATTTGATACTCGAAGAGCGATGCCCATGATCCCAGGTCGTTCCAACTGAACTCCGCCGGCAGGCAAAAGAGATTGGAGAGATGTTCGCCCTTGGCCGAGCGCGGCTCGAGTACCGCATAATCTACCGAAATGTTTTCGCATTTCGGATAGAGTTCGTGAAAAACCTCTTCAAATTTGGGAGTTCCATAAGCCGCAGCAATTTCTTCGAGCAGCGGCGCGGTTTCGGGAAGGTGTTCGCGCACGGCCTTGGCCAGGGTACGGGCCGACCACAAGAACATTCCAGAATTCCAGTAGTAGTTCCCGGCTGCGACAAAATCCTGGGCGCGGTTAAGATTGGGCTTCTCAGTGAAACGCCGCACGTGCAATGCGGACTCGTCCTCGGTATAGTCGCCGGTCTCAATGTAACCGTATCCAGTTTCGGGACGGGTTGGCTCAATCCCCAGCACCACCATGGTTTCGCCCGAGGCCGCGACGTTGATTCCCTTCTGCAGGGCCTTGAGGAAGCGCGGTTCATCGGCAATCACATGATCCGAGGGAAACACGCCTAGTATGGCGGACGGATTTTGTCGCTCGATGAGAAAAGCAGCGAGCCCACAAGCCGGAGCGGTATTGCGAGCGACCGGCTCCTGAATAATTTGCTCCGCAGGCACACCGGTAAGCTGATCGGCGATCTCATGCGCGAGATATTCGTTGGTGATGACCCAGGTTTTTTCGAGAGATGCCAGCGGCTTTAACCGCTCCACTGTCTGCTGAATCATAGAACGCTCACCGTCAAGCGCCAAGACCTGCTTGGCCCTGGCACGGCGGGAGCGCGGCCAAAAGCGGGTGCCGCTGCCTCCTGCAAGAATCACCGGTCGAAAATCGATTGCATTCGCCATGGAAGACACATCCTACTTGACCGAAGCTACGTTTGCACAGTGGTGCACGATAGTTTTAGTAGATGCGCGCCGCCTGCAGTCCGGCTCCGCTTCATTGACCACACCATGAAGAGACCGTAAGACAGCGAATTGAGTGGTTTCTTTCTACCCCAGTTTGCCGAGGAACTCCGCCATGCGCCGGATTCCCTCGTCGATGTTTGGTTTAGTTACGGGGTAGGAGATTCGAATATGCTCGGCGGTTCCGAATGCCTCGCCGGGAACGGTGACCACATGGCCTTCGTGCAGCAGCCGCGTTGCCAACTCCGTAGCCGTGCGAACGCCGCCTTTGCCGAGGAACGCCGAAATGTTTGGGTAGACATAGAACGCTCCTTCAGGCTTGGTGCAGGTGACGCCGGGAATCTCGGCCAGTTTGGCGAGCATGTAATCGCGCAAGTCGATGAATTCTGCGCGGAACTTGCTCACGCATTCTTGCGAACCTGCCAGTGCGGCTATGGCGGCTTTCTGCACCATGCTGGCGGCATTCGATGTGGATTGCGATTGCAACTTGCTGAGATTGGCAACGACCGCCTTGGGAGCCAGCGCGTAACCGGCACGCCATCCGGTCATCGAATACGTCTTCGAGAGGGAGCCCAGGATGACGAGATGCTGCTTAGCCCAGCTGAATGAACCGCCGGAGACGGGCTTGCCTGCATAGTTCAAGTAAACGTAACACTCGTCAAGGAGCAGGTAGATGCCCTTCTCGTGGGCGAGTTGAACGATGCGTTCGAGGTCCGCAGCCGAGACGATGGAACCGGCTGGATTTGAAGGCGAATTAAGAATGATGGCCTTGGTTTTGGAAGTGATTGCCTTCTCGATAGCATCGGCGGTGATGCGAAAATTCTCTGCCTCGCTGGTCTGCAGTAAGACGACCTTGCCGCCGGCGTATTGGATGATGTCTTTGAAGCTGACCCAATAGGGTACGGGCAAAATGACTTCATCGCCGTGGTCGACCAGCACCTGGATGGTGTTGAAGAGGGCAAGCTTGCCGCCGGTGGTGAAGATCGCCTCGTCCAGGCCGTAATCCGATCCAAAGTCGCAGGCGTGTCGCTCGACGATTGCCTTGCGAACGTCGGGAATGCCTGGGACAACGGTATAGCGGGTGAAATTGGCTTCAATGGCGGCGATGGCGGCGTCTTTGATGTGGCGCGGGGTTGGAAAATGCGGCTCCCCGGCTCCGAAATCGATGAGATTGGCGCCTTGAGCGCGCAATTTGGCGGCTTCGGCGGCGACAGCCATAGTTGCGGAAACTTCAATGCGGCCGATACGGCTGGCGAAGACTTGCGAAGGGACGGCAACAGTCATGATGCTTTTATCTTTACAGATTTTGGCGGACTGCGAAACCGTTTGCGGCGAGGAGAGTTCAAGATGTGGTGATGCGGGCGTGCAGGCGCTTGAGAACGTTGGGCGGTACCAGCCCCGCTACGTCACCGCCAAAACTGAACACTTGCTTCAACATCCGCGAGCTAATGAAGGAGTAGCGGCCGGCGGGCTGCAGGAAAACCGTCTCAATTTCCGGCGCGAGACGGCGATTCATGAGGGCCATTTGAAATTCGTGCTCGTAGTCGGAAATGGCGCGGATGCCGCGCAACACAGCGGTGGCTCCCAACTGGCGGGCGAAGTCCACCATGAGGCCGTCAAACGTGGCGACCGAGACATTGCCGAGGGCCGCTGTCGATTCTTTGAGCATCTCGGCGCGCTCGTCAACGGTGAAGAGGGGATTTTTGACCGGGTTGATGAGGATGGCTACTGTGAGGTGTTCAAAGAGCTTTGACCCACGCTGAATGAGGTCGATGTGCCCGTTGGTCGGCGGGTCAAACGTGCCGGGATAGAGGGCCTT
The DNA here is from genome assembly GCA_025350325.1 of Acidobacteriaceae bacterium. Taxonomy (GTDB): domain Bacteria; phylum Acidobacteriota; class Terriglobia; order Terriglobales; family Acidobacteriaceae; genus Telmatobacter. The sequence continues at coordinate 8,390 of JANXYB010000016.1, read as the reverse complement.
CACACTCATGCGAGCTGCTCCTCTGGGATGATAGCAGCGGAGGGTGGTCACGCAGTCGCAATGGTGAGGCGCGCGTCGGAGTCTGCCGTAAGGCCTTAGTGGGTGAGGGCCGGTTCGCGAGCGCCGCGGTCGGCAGCGCGGCTCGCGACGTACAGTGAGACTACGGTGATGTCGTCACACTGGCCAAAGCGCTGCGCGGTTTGCGCGATGTAGAGGGCTGGTTCGTGGCTCACTTGCTGGGTTCGTTCGAAGCCGAAGAGTTCACCCTGCGCATTGGTGGCCTCAATGACGCCGTCGGAAAGGAACACGAGGCGGTCGCCCTGGTTGAGCTGGAAATTCGCTTGCTCGTATGCGATGTCGGCGACGATTCCGAGGGGCAGGCCGGAGGCTAGTTCCATTTCCCGGCCGTCGCGATAGGGGCTAAGGTGACCGGCGTTGGCAATTGACATCATGCCGTTGGGGTAGATGCGGGCACATAGGCACGTTGCAAAGCTTGCCACCGAGTTGCGCTGTGCGATGGTGCTCGGCGCGGCGACTGCGCCAAGCATCACCAGATTGAGGTGATCGAGAATGGTGGCCGGGTCATGCGAAAGCTCATTGCGCAGCGCGCCGACCAGCGTACTGGCGCTCATTGCGGCCTGCAAGCCTTTACCGCTCACGTCGCCAACCACGATCAGCATGGAGTCGTCTTTTAGCGGCAGGACTTGGAAGAAGTCGCCACCGACTCCGTTGGCTGGCAGATAGGCGCTCTCGAGCATGAAGTGGCGATTGGAAGGAAGATGAGTTGGGATCAAAAGCGCCTGCACGCTGCGTGCCGCCTCAATCTCCGCCGCGGAACGCTGTTCCTCCTGGCTGACGCGAATGAACCGATAGAGAATTACGGCCATGACGCTGGCAAGGAAAATGGAGTAAGCGATGGAACTGGTGCCAAATTGAATTGGCCCGAAGTGAAAGCGATGAGAAGCGAATTTTTCGCCAATCCAATGCCTCGAGGCAAGGTAATCGAGAATCGTGTCCGCTGAATCCGCTGTGGCGGCAAGAAGGAAAGGTAACAGCATCACGCCAGCCTCGCGGCGCCCGCGTCGCCACGCCTGGAAGAGCAATACTGCCGCCACGGCACAGAAGACTACCTCCGCCGTGATCGAGAGAATCTCGTATAACTGCTGAAATTGGAGCAGAGACACGATCGGCAATAGAAGAACGTAAATCTGCACGCCGCGCACTGTTCTCTTGCGATCGCTGGCGGTGAATCGAAGGATGAACTCGAGCGTCGCAGCCATGAAAAAGCGGCCCGTCCAAAGCTCTAAAACTGTGAAAACCGCCAAGGACAGCAGCGCCTGACCAAAGAGAAGTTCATCCGCGCCGGTGATAGCGACGGACAAACAGAGCAAGGCGAGCCAAAGATATTCAGAGTGATTGCGCTGAGCGAGGTAGAGGGTCGCTCCCAGTACCGCCACGCAGAGGAAAAGGAAGGTCAAGATCAAGCCGGCGGTCACGTGTTCATTCCACTGCCTGGCCGTGGTCTGAGCCAGTCGCTCAGCGATGTCGGCGTGCGAGCCCAGTTCAACCTTATCTAAAAGTCCATGCTGAATAGGAAGGTCTGCGCCGGCCCAGCTTCGAATTGCGATTACAGTCGCCTTGGGGTCGTCGGCGCGCGCAACGTGCACGATGAACGGGGTCGATTGATACATGGTCGGCTGGTCATGCATGCCGCGTGTGCGCCCCGCGTCGGCACCGTTGATGTAGACGGCAAGTTGACCGACTGAACGGCTGGTGACGAGGAGGGACAGCGGTTCGTCGCTTTGCCCGTGGGCGAGTTGAGAGGGCTGGCTTGCTGCGAGACGAAGGCGATACCACCCATAACCGGTGTATGAATCGAAACCTTGTTCGCTAAGCGGCTTGCCAAGTGTGACCGTGCCCCAGGCTGAATCGTCGTAGGCGGGATCGGCCCAGCGAGGATCGTCGCCGACTTTGAAACGCCATGGACCAGCAAGGTCTGTGGTGCTGTGAGTGGGAGCCTGCAGAGCACTCGCGTTCGCAAGGACAGGACTCGCGGGTGCAGCTGCTTTCCCACTTCCTGGCGGCTGCGCTCCGTTTTGTGAGCTTAGCGGGAAAGATCCGGCGCAAAGCGCAAAGACGAGAAGAAGCAGCCGTGAATAAAACCTTGCCTCAGCGGGTGCAATCGTCTTCATTCGCTTCCAAGTCTAAAGCAGCGTTGTTGTGCTGCGAAGATTGGTAGGCGCACGCAGCACAGGTGAGGCTTTTGAGACTTGCTGCCTCACCCCACTGTACGGAAACGATCAAACCGCAGTTCCTTAACCGCGGCGCGGGCGCACAGCCTCTTTAGCTTCTGCCGGACCGGATACGGGAACCTCGGGTACGTCTGCCTTGACCGCGCCGATGTTCAACTTTTTGCGCACCTCAAGATCCATTTTGGTAAACATGTCCGGGTTCGCCCTGAGGAAGGAACGGGTATTTTCGCGGCCTTGGCCGATGCGTTCGCCGGAATAGCTGTACCACGCACCTGACTTTTCGACGATGTTATTGGCCACGGCGAGGTCGAGAACGTCGCCCTCACGGCTGATGCCCTCACCATAAAGAATGTCAAACTCTGCTTCGCGGAATGGTGCGGCTACCTTGTTTTTGACGATCTTGACCTTGGTTCGATTGCCGGTGACAACGTCGCCTTCTTTAATGGCAGCGATGCGGCGAATATCCACCCGAACCGAGGAATAGAACTTGAGGGCGCGACCGCCCGTGGTGGTCTCAGGATTGCCGAACATTACGCCAATTTTTTCGCGAATCTGGTTGATGAATATCAGAGCGGTGCGGGATTTTGACACCGTACCAGTCAATTTGCGCAGAGCCTGCGACATGAGGCGCGCCTGCAATCCCATGTGCGAATCGCCCATTTCGCCGTCCAATTCAGCCTTGGGCACCAAAGCAGCAACGGAGTCGACCACCAGCACGTCGATGGCGCCCGAACGAACCAGCGCTTCGGTGATTTCGAGCGCTTGCTCACCGCTGTCAGGCTGCGAAACCAGTAGGTTATCGACGTCTACACCCAGTTTCTTGGCATAGCCGGGGTCTAAAGCATGTTCAGCGTCTACAAATGCCGTAAGGCCTCCGGCGCGCTGGGCCTCGGCGATGATTTGCAGGGTGATGGTCGTCTTGCCCGACGATTCTGGCCCATAAATCTCGGTCACGCGGCCGCGCGGAATTCCACCCACGCCGAGAGCCGCGTCGAAGCTGATTGACCCCGTCGAAATGACCGCGATAGGCATCAGAGCTTCTTTTGACCCGAGCCGGACAATTGAACCTTTGCCAAACTGTTTTTCAATCTGCAAAAGGGCGAGTTCTACAGCTTTGCTGCGCTCATCGGCTTTGCTGCGCTCATCAACGATAGCCATTGGAGATGCTCCTCAAAATTGCTCGCTTGGCGCGGCTTGTAGGGAACGACAGAAAACACGCGGCGGCCCATATTAGATTTCGTTCGGATTGTAGCAGGACGGCACACACAAGGACAGCACAAAATAGCGAAGATATGGAGAAAGTTGACGGCTTAGATCTCCTCGATTTTCGCCTTTATCGGGAAGAAACTTGCGGCTATATAAAGACGGGGCGTCGCATGTCACGTGTGTCTCATTGGACCCTCAGACCGTGTATGCGCCGATGCGGGTTTCGCGGGTCGTTAGCGCGTCACAGGATCGATCGAGACTCTCATAGCCGGCGTCGTGATCTTTGCGGAAGGCGCGAAATGCATCTTCGCTGGCCCAGCGGTCGATGGTGAGGTAAGCGCCGGAAATGTACGCGTCGCGCAGCAGTTCAGTGCCCAGGTAATCGGGCGAGGTGCGGAAGAGCAGCGACCAAGCGCCGTCGGGGCCGTAGGCAGCTTCAAAATTCGCGATTTTTTCCTCTGCAATTTCAAACTGCCAGACTACGACGAACATGATCGGCCTCGGTCTTTAGATCATCCTAGCGCAGTTGATTCGGCGTATATGGGGTAAGGTTGTTGGTTTTACCCGCCGCAACCACAACTGTGGGCCAGAATTTCAGAGAAGTGGAGCGCCTGTTTGTGGCCGAGTTGGCTGATCTGTTCGCGGCAACTGAATCCGTCTGCCAGCAGGATGGTCATGGGCCCTGCGGCACGCACGGCGGGGAGGAGGCCGTCTTCGGCAATGGCTTTTGAAACGGCGAATTTGTTGGCTTCGAAGCCAAAGGGGCCAGCCATGCCGCAGCAGCCTGCCTGGATCGATTCGACGCTGGCTCCCGCGCGGCGCAAGAGAGCGATTTCGCTGGTCGCGCCGCCGAATACGGCTTTGTGATGGCAGTGGCCATGAACCAGGATTTGCGCTCCATCGAGCCGGCCGGGGAGCCAGTCGGGCGCTTTGGCGGCGAGCCAGTCGGCGAGGAGCCAGACTTGCCGGCTCATACGTTGGGCGCGCGCGTCGTGGGGGAAAAGCTCGAGCATCTCATTTTTGAATACGCTGGCGCAGCTTGGTTCGAGAAAGATGAAAGGCAAGCCGGCGTCAATTTCAGGCGCCATTCGATCGAGAACGTCGGCTAGGTATGACCGCGCGGCATCGAGCAGGCCGAAGTCATAAAGCGGGCGACCGCAGCAGATGTGGCCGCTAGGTGTTTGGACCTCGAAGCCGGCAGCGGTGAGGACGGTTTCAGCGGCAGTGAGGGTTTGAGGATGGTAGTAGTTGTTCCAAGTGTCGGGCCAGAGAAGCACTTTCGTTGGCGCTTGCATTGCCTCAGGGGCTAAAGCCCCGAGGTTCTTGTGTGGGCTTACGGCGGGGCTGAAGCCGCGCCCGTTCGAAGCTGCAAATCCTTGATCGAAGCCGCCCTGTTTTAAAGATTCAGATTTTGGGTTGGCCGCGCGGTCCCGTAAAGCTGCGGCTCTCAGGCTTTGGAAAGTTTGTGGGGCAAGGGACGGAAGTCGGCGCTCTTGGGCGATGCCAGCGACTTGCTTGATGAGCGGGCTGGTGAGGGGTCCGTTAAGGATCGCATTGGTGAGCGACGGAGCTACCGAACCCCAGCGCGCCAGCCGGTCGGCGAATCCGAAGATGTAATGATGCAGCGGATGGAGCCGCCCCTTATACCGTTGCGCGAGAAATTCCGACTTGTAAGCGGCGACGTCTACTTGCACCGGGCACTCCGTTTTGCAGGCCTTGCAACTGAGGCACAGATCGAGCGCTTCGTGGACGGCCTGACTCTGGAAACCCTCTTCGCGCAATGCGCCGGCAAGCATCTCCCACAGCAGGCGCGCGCGGCCTCGTGTGGAATGCTGCTCCTGCCGCGTGGCGCGATAACTGGGACACATCACGCCGCCTTCAGTTTTAAGACATGCGCCGACTCCGACGCAGCGTTCGGCGGCGCGCTCGAGCGATCCCCCGTCGGCGGCGAAGGCGAAATGGGTCTCGACAACCTTGTGAGCGTGGCCGTGCGCGGGTAGTTGGTGGCGCAGATTTTCAACGGGGTCGTAGACGCGCACGGCATCGATGAGCTTGCCGGGATTCATGCGGTTGTCGGGATCCCAGAGGGCTTTGAATTCGCGAAAGGCCTGCATCAGCTCGGGACCAAACATTTTCGGCAGCAGGGCTGCGCGGGCCTGTCCGTCGCCGTGTTCGCCGCTGAGCGAGCCGCCAAAACTGAGCACCAGGTCGGCGGCGCGATCAATGAATTCGCGGAAATTGCGAAGGCCCTGTTCAGTATTGAAGTCGAAGTTGATGCGCAGGTGCACACAGCCCTGGCCGTAGTGGCCGTAGAGTGGGCTGCGGTAGCCATATTCGCTCATGAGCGCGCTGAGCTGGCGCAGGTAAGCGCCGAGATGCACGGGCGGGATACCGGCATCTTCCCAGCCTTCCCATCCCTCGGGCTCGCCGGGAACGAACACCGTAGCGCCTAGAGCCGATTCGCGAATGAACCAGATACGGGCAGCCTCGGTGGCAGTATAGATGCGGACCGAGGGGCGGGCCGGCCAATCAGCAGCGGCGCGGGCCAATTCTTCAGCCTTGGCTTGCGCTTCCTCAGCGCTCCAGGCTCCCATCTCGACAAGCAGAAAGCCGCCACCGGGCGGGAGCAGCGAAACGTCGTCGACAGCGAGATTTTTACGGCGCATAAAGCTGAGGAGAAGAGCGTCGAACCCCTCAAGCCCGATAGGGGTATGGGTGAGCACCTGCGGCACTGCGTCGGCGGCGAGGAACGCGTCGGGAAATCCGAGGGCCGTGAGAACGCGGAAGGGCGGACTGGCAGTGAGGTTGACGGTGGCGGACACAATGTTGACGCAGGTTCCCTCAGAGCCGACCAGGGCGCGGGCAACGTGGAAGCCATTCTCGGGGAGCAGATCATCAAGGTTGTAGCCAGAGACGCGGCGCGGAATGCGCGGATATTTCTTTCGAATGAGCTCAGCGTACTGATCGCGCAAACGAGCGAGGCCCGCATAGATCTGTCCAACACGGCCGCCGGAGCGAATCAGGGATTCAAGCTGCGCGTCATTGGTCGGACCTACGGTGAAGCGCGTCCCGTCGTAGAGAACGATATCCAGCGTTTCAACATTGTCGGCAACCTTGCCGCCAAGCAGACCGTGCACGCCACAACTGTTGTTGCCGATCATGCCGCCGAGGGTGCAGCGCGAGTGGGTCGCGGGATCGGGTGCAAAGGTGAGGTGATGCACTTCTGCTGCGTCGCGCAGTCGGTCGAGCACGATGCCAGGCTGGACGGTTGCGAGTCGGGCTTGAGGGTCGATGGACGTTAGCCCGTTCATGTAGCGCGAGTAGTCGAAGACCACGGCAACGTTAGCGCACTGACCGGCGAGGCTGGTTCCGGCTCCGCGCGCAAGCACCGCTGCTCCGGTGGCGCAGCAGGCAAACAAGGCCGCCTCTACATCGGCGGCATCGCGCGGCACGATGACGCCAATGGGAAGCTGCCGGTAATTCGAAGCGTCGGCAGCGTAGAGAGCGCGCGAGCCGAGATCGAATAGAACATCGCCGCGCAGCGTCGCTTTGAGTTTGGACTCAAGTTCGCGGTGCGCCGCAAAACGCTCATGTTCAAGCTGCGGTCGATTCGTGAGGATTGAAAAAGTGCTCACCCTCGGAATGGTAGCGCGTTGCACAGTCGAGTCGCGATGAATAAGGTCTTACCGGGTCGGCCATTCTTCGACGAGGATGCCGAGATCGTTGAGTTGCTTGATTGTAGATTCAAGATTGCGACGAATCTTGGGGCGGTCTTTGGAATTGGCACCCGGCATCTCGGCGACGGCGATAACCCGTCCGTAGCGCCACGCCCCGGCAGGTATCGCGACCATCGCTTCAGCAAGCTCAGCGGGCCGCAACTGGATCTCCTGACGTCGTGCACCTTCAGGGCGAAGCATGGTGCCCTGGCCTACATTGCTGCCGTTGGCATCGGGCAAAACCACGCGAAGATCGAGGCGGTCGACCCCGACCGATAGAAACGGATTTGCCCACGCGGCGGGCTCGTGCACATCGACGTATAGACTCTTGGTCGGCAGCGAAATGCGGGCAATGGTCGCCCGCTGCTGGTCGCGGGTCGTCGCGCGGGTCTGAGCGGCGAGTTGCGCTTGGCGCTCGGCACTCACGGCGCTGTGAGCCACTCCAACGACCGCCTGTTCCTGCTTACGACAAGCGACCGGACCAACGGCGAGAAGCAAGCAAATCGCAGCAAAACCTTTCAGCTTTAAATTAGGAATCACGGCCTAAGAATAGCAGCAGCCAGAACGGCGACGAAATGAGCCTTTGTAGTAACGCTCCTTGGCTCACCACGTGCCCTTGTGATTTGGAACACACGACGCGCAACTATCTTTCTCGCATGGCAAGTTTGCTGCACGTAGAGTTGTAGAATTCTTGCCGACACGCCTCGCCTGACTGCACGTGGATTCAAACTTGACTGCGGTACATGGATTAGCTCTGCTGAGCTGTCAACTGGAGTAGCACCGCTACGCACCGCGAGTAGACACTGGGCGGCAACGGCAGTGTCGTGGGTGAGCCATGAACAGATCACGTATCGCTTTTGCCGCGGTCCTGTCGCTACCAGCGTTTGCACTCTTAATCAATGCGGGCGTTGCAGAGACAAGTGCTATTGCCGCAGCGCAAACTGAAAAAGCGTCCAGCAAAGCGACGCAGGGCCCGATGCTCCGGCTCGATGTGCGCCGTGTTCCCCTGGACGTTGTGGTCACAGACAAGGACGGAAACTTCTCCGTTCAAAATCTGAAATCGGGTGTCTATCAGGTCAGTTCCGGGGCGACCGAAGGAACGTACCGTTTGTGGTCCGAGCAATCGGCTCCTCCTGCCGCGATGGCCAAGGGGCTGATGGTGTTGGGTGAAAACGGCGCTCGCGGACAATGCGGATGCTGCTGCCCTGACTATTCG
>JANXYB010000121.1 GCA_025350325.1 Acidobacteriaceae bacterium | reverse complement strand
CATCCTCTCCACGAAAACACGATAGGTATGATCGGCCCCTTGCAACGTAAACACTTTTTCCCCGCCCTGGCCGTTAACAACAATGGCATCCACTTCGCCGGAACGAATGATACGAAGGGTTTCCTCAGCTTCGCTTAGGCGAGCGACCAAATCTCGACGCGAAATGGTCGGCAGTTTTTTTTTGGACCGTTTTTTCTTGCTGTCAGCCAAAGTTTCCGTGCTTTTCCCGAGCGATTACTCTCGTAGCCCCAGGTCCAGCCCGGACAGCACTTTCTGAAGGTTCGACAGATCTCCGATGAGCCTTCGCAGCGGAAGCGGGGACCGTTTGATGAGTGTGGGCACCGCTATGATTTGCTCGTCCCTGGCCAGGTTCGGCTGCTGATAAATGTCGATGACTTCCAGGTCATACCGATTTTTTAAGCGCTGCTCGCAAATCCGCTTGATATTCTCCACAGCCAGCGCCGATTTCGACGTCGATCCGCTGACGTATAAACGCAACACGTACTTCTCCTGACGAGAACCGGAGTCTGACGGGTCCAATTCCCGCGCCAGTCCGGCTGGCGGCTTTCGTGCTGAGCTGCTTTTACTCGAGTTCTGATTCAGGTCTGACCCAACCGGATCAACCTGCCTTTCGCAAATCCAAGCCCACTAATAGCTGCATGCTGTTGGACAGGTCTCCAATAATTGTACGGAGCGGTAAAGGCAGCCTTCTTACCACGGTCGGAATTGCTACGATCTGGTCGCCACGAGCCAGCTGCGGATGCTTGGTCAAGTCAATCACTTCGATCGTATAGCGACCCTCCAGGTGTTCCTCACAAAGAGCTTTGAGGTTTGCGAAGGCGCGGAACGACTTCGGAGTCTGCCCCGCCACATAGAGCCGCAGAACCACCCTTTCCTGCGGGTCTGGTTTCGCAGGCCGCGTGCGCGTTGTGGTCTTGATAGTCGCCATCTAGCGCACCGGGGCCATTTTTGATCGCCCTTCTTTTTTGTAGGAGGATGAGTCCGCTTGCCGGCTCAGCACCATCTGGCCGCGATCCTGCACCACCTCTTGCCCGAGTAATGGCTTCCAAGGACCCCGCCGCCGTCAAACTGGTGAAGATCGTCGTGATTTCCTGGGTCTTGAGAAAATCGACCAGCCGCGTGAGCATGGATCGAACTTCGTTCTGGGTGCTCACCATGAGTAGATTGGTAACCGGGTCTACCACGACGACACTAGGCCGGAAGCTTGTGATTCGTTTGTGGGTGAGCAGCAGCACCTGTTCGATGCCCCCGTAAGTCGGCCGCGCCGCATGGAATTGCAAGAGCCCTTTCCTAACCCATGGCTCAAGGTCGATGCCGATGGAACGCATGTTGCGGACGATCTGCTGGGGAGATTCTTCAAAAGCGAAGAATAATGCGCGATCGCCGCGACGGCAGGCCGCATCCACAAAACATGCCGCGATGGTGGTTTTACCGGTTCCTGCCGTGCCAGATGCCAGAATGCTGCTGCCTCGATAAAAGCCTTTGCCGCCGAGCATGCCGTCTAACCGGGCAATGCCGCTCGATACTCGTTCGGCAGGTGCATCGTGATTGAGACCCAGTGAGGAAATCGGTAGGACTGAGATGCCCTGGTCATCGATGAGGAACGGGTACTCGTTGGTGCCGTGGGTCGATCCCCGATATTTGACGATGCGCAGACGCCGAGTCGAAATCTCCTCGCGGATGCGATGGTCTAGCAGGATCACGCAGTCTGAGACGAACTCCTCGATACCGTGACGGGTCAGCCTGTCGGGCTGGTCCCTCTCGGCGGTAATGACAGTCGTCAATCCTTTTTGCTTGAGCCAGTTGGAAAAGACGGCGGGATTTCGGACCGCACGATACCCGCATTTGGCAATTCGCCAAAGAGCGCTTCAAGGGTGTCGAGGACGACTCGCTTGGCCCCGACCCTCTCGACGGCGTCGGCGATGCGAATGAAGAGCCCCTCGAGGTCGTACTCGCCAGCCTCGCCGAACTCGCTGCGCGTAATCGACACGTGGTCTACAAACAGTTTCTTCTCCACCACCAGCCCGTCGAGGTCGAAGCCCAGCGACGCGACGTTTTTGGTCAGGTCGGGGATCGATTCCTCGAACGACATGAACACGCCGGGTTCGTCGAACTGTGTGGCGCCCCTAACCAAGAACTCCAGTCCGAATAATGTTTTTCCGGAACCAGCGCCCCCGCTGATCAGAGTGGGACGGCCACGGGGCAATCCTCCCCCGTGATCTCGTCTAGACCCTGGATGCCGGTGGAGGCTTTCGGCAGCGTTTTAGAAAGCTGCGGGATCAATTTCTTCTTTTGTGCCATTCGTTTCAGTCCTTAGCGTGGCGGTCCTGGGGACAGGGAGTGGCGCGCGCCATCTTCGCCTCGTGGGACGACCTTTCCAAAATGGGGCTACTTGATGGATTCGTCATAGCTGCTTGGCAGGGTGAGGACGGAGATATTCTCCAGCATGTTCCAAGCCTTGAATCGGACCGGTACCTGAGTCGGAGTTTGAACGCGCGAAGAAGATATCGCATCTCACACTTGAAGCGGTGGCTATGTGGTCCCACCGGGCCGGAAGCACCGACAAGGTTGGTCAGCCGAATCGACACGCCATCCAGAGGAAAAGATGCTTACCCCCATCTCATTGTTGATTGGCTTGCTCATTGCCCTCCTGGCTGTCGCTATTCCCGTTGCAGGGGCTCTGCTGCTCTGGGTTTCAGCGCATCCTCCGAAGCGTTATGTGCACGTAAACCGAGACCATCTTGATCTACCCGCGGGCCGCAAGCCGCTGCGAATCGAGAAGACAGCAGAACAAGTCCGCCCTTTACGGTGGAGCGAGCGTTGGCGTGATCTAGCTGTGCTAGCGCCCTTGTTAGGAGGAGCATTTTTACTTCTGCTCCCGCTCGGGTTCGGGCGGGTATTGCTGCAGTACGCGTTTCCTGCCGGCGCCGACGAACCACATGCCCTGCGCGGCGCAGTCGAAGACCTGACGCGACCTGATGGGACGAAGATCCATACCGAAGTTTTCGGGCCAGATGGTGCCCCGCAGCTTCTATTGACGCACGGTTGGGGGACGAACAGTACAGAGTGGTACTACATCAAGACGCAGTTGGCAGGGCGCTTCCGCGTGATCGTATGGGACCTGCCCGGGTTGGGTGAAACAGAGCAGCCAAAGGACCGAAGCGATTCGCTTGAGCAGATGGCGGCGGACCTCCATCAAGTGCTTTCTGTTGCGAAGGGAAAGCCAGTCGTTTTAGTGGGTCACAGCATCGGCGGCATGACTAACCTCACCTTCGCGAAGCTTTATCCTGAGGCCCTCGGCACGCAGGTCAAAGGGATCGTAGAGGTCGACACAACGTATACAAACCCGGTCAAGACGACGAAGCACAGCCGGTTGAATCTGGCCCTGCAGAAGCCTTTGGCGGAACCCATCCTACACACAATGGTGCCTCTATCGGCGTTAATCCGGCTTGTGCACTGGATCAGCTACAAGGAAGGGATTCTCTATCTCAGCAACGCAAGCAGCGCCTTTGCCGGAACGGAGACGCGCGGCCAACTTGATCTAGTTTCGCGATTTCAAGTTGAGTCGTCCCCGGCCGTGGTGGCGCGAGGAACGCTCGCGATGTTCCATTGGGACGCGTCCACGGTTCTCTCGCAAATCAAATTACCGGTTTTGATCCTGGTAGGGAAGCAGGACACCACGACCGTTCCGAGTGCGAGTGAGACAATGCAGCGATCGATTCCCGGGGCGCAGATGCAACTGATCGACCCGAGTCGCCATTACGCTCTTCTAGAAAAGAACGAAGTCGTTGATGAAGCGATCGCACACTTTGCTGGGAACGCTTTGAGGTAGCCGCAACCTATCACATTGGGCCGGGTTTAAAGCTGTGGGACGTGGGACGGTAGTTATCCCAACTTGGACGTTCCGCCAGATATGATCGCTGGCCGGCCAAGACGCCGAGAAGAGGACCGACGATGAGACTTTCACCCTTGCTGATACTCACCTTCGCTGTCACTTTATTCGCCACTCCGCGGAGCGTGTTCGCGCAGCAGTACTACGAGCAGCCGCAGTTCCAGTACGGGCACGGAGAGGCAGAGGAAGACATTGAACAACGCGGCTTCTACGACGGGATAAAGGGTGCGGAGCGCGATCTCGACAATCATCGCCGGCCTAACGTGAATAACCGCGACGAGTACCGCGACCCTGACTCTATTCCCAGATGGGCACAGCACGAATACCGCGAGGGATTCCGCCGCGGGTACTACGTCAGGGTGAGGCAGATCTATTACGGGGAACGTATTGACGGATATCGATACTGGCACAACCCGCGTTAAGCATGTGCCGCTGCGATGAGCCCGGTGATCAATGCAGTGCCGGCTGAAACCCCACAGCAATCAGTTGGAGATCTATGATTCTGTCTGCCACGCACGATAATGCTTCCCCGAACACACCAGCCTACGTGTTCGAAATACAGCAACTTCTCATGCGCGAGAACGTGCCTGTTGGAACGGAGGGCGCCATGCTCGCCGTCGCTGCCGGCCTAACGAAGGAGACTGATCTGCGCAGGAATCTCAGACGGACTGTGCAGGAAATTATTCAACGCGAGGGTGGTCGAATCAATGCAATCGAATTATTGTTCCTGATTCTAATGGCTTCAGCAAGTCCAGTTGATCCACTGTCAGGCGAGGGTATGGAGCGAGCCATGTATGAGACGCTGGGCTTCGTCCTCGAGATTAGGCATCCCTCTGAGTTGTCTCGTGCAGAGAACCGAAGCCCAGGATTGACATGTCAGAAGGAAAGGCTACCCGCCTGGTTGGAGCCGCTGCCTCTGGCCGGGTGGCGTGAAAAGATTTCGGTAAGGGGCCGCAGCCGCGTCATGCTCGTCACTGCACTTTGCGGTTTGCTTGCAGCATGCCTCGTTGTCGGACTCTCAGTGCATCGACGCCGAGCGAGTGATAACGCCGGCGCGCAAACGAGCGCACTGCCGAACTCCGAGGCAGGGAACTCGACCAAAACTTTGGCGCGGGACATCAACGCAGCGCAAAGTACCCAGTGGCTGCCTGCTCACAACGCTCAGTTCCCGTTGAAAGCAAGCGTTAAAAAGTCCGAGAAATCTGGAACAAAAAGAAAACGTCCCTTGCACGTTGCAGCTCCTATCGCTGTAGCCACACGCACTATTCCAGCTACTGAGCCGCGATTACACGCGGCCGCCGCATCGCCAAGTGTTGCGATGCCCTCCGTCTCCAATTCAATAACCCGCCCTAATGCGGGCTTGGCTAATTCAATGCGGCCAAGAACGGCTGCCACAGCCAACGTCTCCACCGGCTTGGTTGTCCCTGCTCGACCCAAACCGGATGCCCAACCGCGCAGCTTGGTGCAATCAGGTTCGGCGGGGATCATGGCGGCGAACCTTATATGGAGTCCGACTCCTGCCTACCCCGCCGCAGCCAGCGCGGCCCAGGTGGAAGGGGAGGTTACCGTCAACGCTCTTGTTGGTAAGGATGGAAATGTTCTCAGCGCAAGAGTGGTGAGCGGTCCACCACTGCTCCGAGATGCAGCCTTAAAGGCCGTTGAGAAGTGGCAATACCACCCCTACCTCGTATCAGGTAGACCAGGCGTTATTGCTACGACGGCGATCATAAATTTTGAGCTGGTTCACGATTGAACGACGGAAATCGCGGTTTTGATCACCTTATCCGGGTTTGGGAAGGAACGCATCTCAGCCCACGGATATACCTCGCATATGTAGAGGCTGGAACAGGCGAATCGGTCCAATCGGCGCGGTTGCGGTGTTTCCGGGAGCTTTGAGTGGTTTCTCTTAACATAAATGGCCCACTCATCCTGGTATCGGGAGCTGTGCCCCGTTCATCGCGGCTTTATCGCGATGAGCGGGTCCTCGGGCAAGGTCCCAGTGGAGTTACGATAGCTCACGCCATACCACCTGAAGCGGTTCCAGAAAGCTGGAGCCCTTCCTTCATTACGTTCAGTTGCTTCCACCGTCTTCCGCTCCTTGAAGCGCCGGCAACCAAGGAACCGTTTGAGTTCGTCCTGGAACAGACTCGGTCACGTCACCGGGCCAGGGTCTACGCTTACGTCCTGATGCCTGAACATATCCACTTGCTGATTAACGAGCCGCCGCTGATCCTGGTGGCGCAGTTTCTGAAGGCACTCAAGCAAATCACTTCACGCAAACTACGAGGCGATCGCCGGCAGTTCTGGCAGGACCGTTATTTTGACGCGAACATGCACGGCGAAACGGCCCGGTCCGAAGTGATCCGATATATCCATAGGAATCCAGTCAAGCGAGGGCTGGTCGCATCGCCCGAGCAGTACCGATGGAGCAGCTTCAACCACTAGCTACCGGAATCCGAGGAGTCGTTGAAATCGAGTCGCAGTGGACGGCAAGCGCTCGCGGCCCACTCATCGCGATAAAGCTGCGATGAATGGGGCACAGACTTTCCTATTTGCGAAGCTCAAGCGGGTGGCTGGATCGGTGAGTGGGCCACCGGCCGAATGCAATTTCAGTAGCCAGAGAAGGGGTGACAGTATATTCTCCACTCTCAAATGGATGGTCGAAAGACCGTACTCTTTCGACAACAGTTCCGGAGGCGAGATGGACCGTCGACGCTTTATGGTTCGGGCAGGCACAATGCTAGGCACTGCGGCCATAGGAGGTGTCGCGACCTCCCCACTCATTGCTGTCAATGCTGCGGGTGCTCAAGCGTTGTCAAAACTTTCCGACTGGGACAGTGTCCGTGGGCAGTTCAATCTCGCCGCCAACAAGATCAATATGTCTTGCTACTGGCAGGCTTCGCACCCAAAGCCAGTCCGCGATGCAATTGAAGAGCACAGACGGGGGCTGGACGAGTGCCCGTCTGAATACTACGAGGACAACGCGCCGCGTCTGGAAGCCGCTGTCCGTGCTGCCGCTGGCGAATACCTTGCGGCGCGACCCGATGACTTTGCCATGACAGAAAGCACCTCCCAAGGCCTGGGAACGATTTACAACGGCCTGAAACTCCGCCCAGGTCAGGAGATTCTCTCAACCGAGCAAGAGCACATTGTGACTAAGAATGCGCTGCGCTTCCGCGCCGAACGGATGGGCACTCCCGTACGCACTATCTCGCTTTACGATCACAGCGCCTCAGTGACGGAAGACGGATTGGTGGACATCTTGATACGCGCCGTTTCGCCCCGGACCCGAATCGTTGCCATCACGTGGCTGCAGTCGGTGACCGGCGTAAAGATGCCCGTCAAACGGGTCGCGCAGGAGCTGGAGCGCATCAACTCCAATCGGGCAGAGGAGGATCAAGCACTCCTCTGCGTTGATGGAGTGCACGGGTTAGGTGTGGAGGATTTCACTATCCCGGACTTGGGCTGCGACTGCTTCATTGCCGGCTGCCACAAGTGGCTGTTCGGGCCCCGTGGTACGGGACTTGTATGGGGAAATGCTCGAGCCTGGAAGAATGTGATACCGATTATTCCCGGCAATGATCATTTGTGGAGGCACCGTCCGGAAGACCAACTGTCGCCCGCGGCTTGGATGACGCCCGGTGGTTTCCATGCGTTTGAGCATCGTTGGGCGCTGACTGAAGCGTTCCGCTTTCATATGCAGATCGGCAAAGCGAAGGTCGCAGCGAGAATTCACGAACTCAACACGCAATGCAAGGAAGGCCTGGCAAAGATGCCCCACATCAACTTGCAAACGCCCATGTCCAACAAACTTTCCGCCGGAATGATTTGCTTTGAAGTCGCGGGCCTCACGCCTAAACAGACTGTTGCGCGACTCAAGGGCCTGGGCATTCTGGCCAGCACCACCCCTCCGTACAAATACGAGTATGCGCGAGTGACGCCGAGTCTTTGGAACACAGCGGCGGAAGTGGACACGACCCTCCAGGCAATTCATTCTTTGAGTTAACGAATGTACGGACTCAGGGCGTGTATGGACTAGGGTGCTGCGCTTTGCTAACTGGAAAAACGGCATGAATCGGCGCAAGTGCGTGGGCAATGCGGGGCTTGAGCCTCAAGCCATTCGATCAGGTGAACTGGGTTGTGGGGTAGGTAGGCATTGGGTCTGACGGCTGTAGACACGACTGTGACGACAAAAGGAAAGTTCTTTTAAGTGATATATTTTCAAGTATTTGCGCTGCAATGACCTAGATCAGATGGATGTTGGCGGAGAGGGGGGGATTCGAACTCCCGGAGCCCGTAAAGGCTCACTCGCTTTCGAGGCGAGCGCAATCGACCACTCTGCCACCTCTCCGCTGTGTAAAAACCTACATATCGTTACTTACATTCTTCTTACGTCAATCGCTTTTGACTCAAACCTTTGGTGTCCTGTCTCTTTTGCCTCTCACCAAGCGATCAAAGCCGACCCCTGTGCTCGCGAGACGGGAATGCAGCATTTATCTGAAGCGTCCCAGGCCCGAGCAGTTGTGCGACGGTACGCAACCCCACTTCGGCCATAGCAAGTTTACTTGCAAGAGTATGGTGGTTGCAATGCCGGCTGCCGGAATGCGAGCTGGATTCGCACAGTTCACCGCATTTTCTCAAGACGCGAAGGACAATAAAATCTTCGAGAAAACCTAATTGACCATGCCGGTCATGGCCGTTGGCGGAGAGAAATCATTCGGTCCGCTCCAGGCTGTCATCATGCGTCATGTAGCCAACAACGTGCAGAAGGAAGTCGTCGCAGGCTCCGGTCATTGGTTGATGGAGGAGCGCCCCACGTATACGGTCGCGCTGATTCGCAAATTTATCGATGCTACTGCTGTTGCTCCCACAGCCGCAAAACTACGTCGATGATTCGGGACGAGGAACGGCTCGCACTGGAATACAGATTTCCCCAACAAGGCGACCCACCACCAGCAATTAGACAATTCCCAGCTCACTCCAATTCGTTTTTGATTAAGTCTCCTGACGCTCGGCATTCACTTTTCTGCCTGGACTCTCAGGCCGCACCTCGACGAACAGACCTTTACCGGACGCCAGCATTGACAAACTTCCATCGAGAATCTTCGCTTCAACCCAATGTTTACGACCCTCGCTGCGCGCCACATGACCCTCAATGCGGATCGGGGTATGCGAGGGCACTGGCCGCTTGTAATCAATTTCCAAATGGCGGGTCATGGCTGTTAGCCCGCGCGCGCGAACGGCCTTGCTCATGGTCTCGTCAAGCAAGGTCGCAATGATGCCTCCGTGCAAATAGCCGGGGTGTCCCTCGAAAGTATCCGGGATCGTTGCCAGGCAGACCACGGAGCGATCTTCATGGAGGAGAAAGTAGAGTTGGAGGCCGCTAGGGTTGGCCAGACCGCATCCAAAACAGCGATTCTGTGCGACATGCGCGAGCGGAGTCAAATCTTCATCGTGCGTCTTTGTCATTGTGCAACCTCGCCGGTGAGCACCCTTTGATACAGCGCAGCATCGACGTTCCCTCCGGTAAGAATGACACCTATGCGCCCGCCGTGGTGCAGGCTTTTCTCTTGGATTGCTCCGGCTATTGCAGCCGCGCCGGCCCCCTCCGCGAGGTTGTGCGTGTCTTGATACAGTGCACGCATTGCAGCCGCAATCTCATTGTCGGAGACTTCAATAATGCGTTCGACATTCTCCCAGATGACTTCCATTGCTTTCAAATTAGGGGTGCGGCAGGCGAGCCCGTCCGCGATCCAGGTATTGGCAGGAGCCTCAACCAATTTATGTTGCCTGAAGCTCAGCGAGTAAGAAGGGGATTGCGCCGCGACAACGCCAACGACCCTTGTCGCAAGCCCCAGCACATTGCGAGCAGCACATACTCCGCAAATCGACGAACCCAGCCCTATCGGTACGTAAACGCAATCCAGTTGAGGTGCTCCATTAAAGAATTCAAGTGCGTATGTAGCAGTGCCCATTACCAGCCGCTCATGAAAAGAATCGATCATCGCGAATCCACGCTCGGCAGCGAGAGCGCCCGCAAACTCGAGCGACTCTTGAAAGTCTCGTCCGCGTTCCATCAACTCGACTCCCTGCGCAAGCATGGCGCGATTCTTTTCGGCGCTATTGCCATGCGGAACCACGATCACCGCTTTCAAACCGAGCAGCCGTGCGGCCATGCCGACGCCCTGGCCGTGATTGCCGCGCGTAGCGGCAACCACGCCGCGCACGGAAGGCTGTGTCTTCGTAATCCAATCGACGAACACCAGCGCACCGCGCAGTTTGAATGCACCTAACGAGGTGTGATTTTCATGTTTGATCCACACCTCGGTCCCGACACGCTGATTGATGAGCGGCCATGAATACTGCGGCGTCGGCGACATGTAGTGGCATAGGATCGACTGCGCTTCGTTAATTTGCTCGAGCGTGGGGAGCGTCATGTCATGAGCATATCGAAGGCTGACGGGTCCAAGTTAACTAACCATTCGCATCCGTGATAAATTCCGTTCCATGGAGTTCGAGATACGCAGAGCCACAGCCGAGGACGCCGATGGAATCGCGAGGGTGCACGTCGACAGTTGGAAAAGCACATACGTGGGCATCGTACCCAACCCCTACCTGGATTCTCTCGATGTAGCTGCACGCGCGGAGATGTGGCGTGAGCAACTGGAGAAGGGAATTGCCGCTACCTTCGTTGCGGAGACCAGCACCGGCATTATCGGATTTATATCCGGTGGCCCATTACGCGAACCGCTCTCAACCTATGATGGTGAACTCTACGCGATCTATCTTCTTCATCCGTACCAGCGCCGCGGTGTCGGCCGCGCGCTCGTGTTCGATTTGGTGAAGTCTCTGCGTGAAGATAGATTTGAAAGCATTGTTGTATGGGTTCTTGAGAAGAATCCAGCGGTATCGTTTTACGTGAAGCTGGGCGGAATCGAACTCATGCGCAAGCCAATCGATATTGGCGGCACACCGCTTGAAGAAATAGCAATCGGCTGGCCGACGCTCACACGATTTTTTTAACTGCATTCGTGGGTCATTTCGAATCAATTGACATATACATGCAGCAATGTTTGATACCCTCATTCTGCGGAAACACTGGAGGTTACAAAATGATGAATAGACGAACTGCACTTAAGCACCTCGGCGGCGCAGCTAGCACCTTGCTCCTCACTGAGGCATTGCGTTCCGAGGCGCTCTCGAATGGCCAGGCTGCCGCTCCCCCGGTGGCGGCCGCTCCAACCGGGCCTTTTTCTTTGCCGCCGTTGCCCTATGCTTACGACGCGCTCGAACCGAACTTCGACGCCCAGACGATGCATCTGCATCACGACAAGCATCACCAGACGTACGTCAATAATTTGAATGCAGCCGTCGCCGTTCACCCCGAGCTTGCGGGTAAAACAGTGGAGCAGTTGGTTTCAAATCTCGCCGTACTCCCTGAAGCTGCGCGCACAGCCGTCCGCAACAGTGGTGGAGGGCACGCGAACCATTCGTTCTGGTGGCCGACGTTAGGCAAGGGCGGAGCCGCCCCCACCGGCGAGCTGGCAAAAGCAATCGACGCGAAGTTTGGTTCATTGCCTGCCTTCGAAGACAAGCTGACAGCGGCCGCGATGAGCGTATTCGGCAGCGGTTGGGCATGGCTGGTGCGTTCTTCCGATGGCACGCTTGCGATCGAGACAACTCCCAACCAAGACAGCCCGCTCGCACTCGGTCACAAACCGGTGCTCGGCATCGACGTGTGGGAGCATGCCTACTACCTCAAATATCAGAACAAGCGCGTCGACTACGTAAAGGCATTCTTTCAGGTGATCAATTGGGACTATGTCAGCGGGCAATTCGCGCAGAAGGACAAGGTCTAAATTGCTTCAAGACCTTGGCCGGTTGGCCCCACTGTCGCTGTTCACGATGGCAATCTTAGCCGGAGTAGCATCGATTGCAGGATGTGGCCCAGCCCCACTTACCAAGCAAGAAACGCTTGGCGCAGCTCTTTACAATCAGCGTTGCGCCCACTGCCACGAAGAGAATGATCTCGCGCTGAAAAAAGTGCCGCCCAACCTGCATGGCGTTTTCAAAGCCTCAACTTTGCCCAGCGGCGCAGCAGCCAACGATGCTGAAGTGAAACGCGTAATCCTCGCCGGCAAAGGCCTGATGCCCGCATTCACCGGCCGATTCACCGATGAGCAGATGGCCGCGCTGCTGGCTTATCTGCACACCGGATTACGCTGAGAGCCGGCCTACAGCGCAGCGCGCCACTCTTCATTCATAGCGAATCGCCGTCATGGGATTGACTTCCGCAGCGCGCCACGCCGGTATAGCGCATGCCAGTGCGGCCACGCCCGCTAAGACGCAAACGGAGGCGATTAGCAGCAGGGGATTGCGTGAACTCTCCGCCGCCCAGCTTGCCATCACCTTATTCAGCGCCAGCGTGAGCACAACTCCGGCAACGATTCCGCTGCCCACACTCACCAGCGTTGAGCGAAATACGATACCCAGCACATGGCCGCGATTCGCCCCCAGCGCCACGCGGATGCCGAATTCATTGGTGCGCTGCACCACCGTGTACGATACGACGCTATACAATCCGACTGCTGCAAGCACCAGCGCAAGCGCAGCAAAGGCGCCAAAAAGCCACGCCACAAGCTGACCTCTCGCCCATTCCGGCATCCGTGTGATCCAGTGTTCAAGGTCGCGCACATCGTTGTTGGTCTGCTGGTCGTGGTCAATGGAATTGACTTTAGCTCTCACCTCACGCACCAGTGTCAGCGGCCGCACTTCAGAGCGCACCAGGATCTGCGTGGACATGGTCATGGCCATGGTGTACGGCGCATAAGCTTCGGGCTCAATGGGCTTCGCCAGGCCATTATCGAGCTTGTCACCCACAACGCCAACGATGAGCAGAGGTCCCTCTGCGCCCGGTGCCGTCAGCAAGTATGGCGGTTGAGCTACCACTTCCGGTACTTTTACTGAATGCCCAACAGCATCGCCGCCCGGAAAATAGCGTCGTGCGAACGTCTGGTTCACCACCACCACCGCCGCGCCACGATGGCTCTCGTCCTTATCCCAAACTCTGCCTTGGATCAGCGGAATGCGCAGTAGCGGAAAATATTCCTGGCTCACAATATTGAACCGGAAAGATTGAGCCGCAGCCGCCGGCTTGCCAATGATTTCAAACTTGGTGTTGAATCCGTTATCGGGCGGCGTCGCATTGCTCGAAATGGCAATCATCGATGCGCCCGGCACCTCCGCTGCTCTGTCGTGTAGTTGTTCAAAGAATGCAGCGCGCGCCGCCCACGTCGGATAGGCGCCATCGTGGATCGGAATGCCAACTGACATCACGTTATGCGGGTCATATCCCAGCGGCGTGTGAACAACTCTCAAGAAGCCCTCGATCGCGGCTCCTGCACCTGCCATCATTAACAGCGTGAGTGCAATCTGGCCTGCGATCAGCACGTTGTGCATCTTGCGGCCGTCAACCCCACCCGTAGTTTTGCGCGTGTTGGCCTGCATCACCTGGCTGACTTCAGGGCGGGAGAGCCGCCACGCCGGCGATAGTCCAAATAAAATTCCTGTCGCGACAGCGATCGTGATTGAGAAAATGAGAACCGGCAAATTGATTTGAATTGCCGCCTCATGCGGGAAGGAAAATTCCGGCAGGTTGGCTACGATCACGCCCAGGATGCGGTACGCCAGCAGCAGCCCCAGGGCGGCCCCTGTGATTGAGAGCAGTAACGCCTCTGTCAGCAGTTGGCGAATGATGCGCATGCGCGTGGCGCCAATGGCCGACCGCACCGCAAACTCGTGTTGACGAGCCGTGGCCCGCGCCAGCAGCAAGATTGAAACATTGCCGCACCCGATCAGCAGCAACAAAGCCACCGCGCCAAAAAGCAGGTAGAGCGTTCCGCCGAGTTGCTTGATGAAGTCTTCGTTCAAACCGATCACGTGCAGCTTCAAATGGTCCGGCGGAAAGTGCTTGGGAGACTCCTTGGCAAACTGGGTGATGAGCGGTTGCAGCGCCGCGTCTGCCTGCGCATGGCTCACACCCGGCTTGAGGCGAATCCCCGCATACAAACCCTTGATCTGGTCCCCGGTAATTTTTAGCGGCAGGTACACATCGCCATCGCCCCAGGTAAATCGCTCGTTCGCCACGCCCACGACAGTGTAGTTTTTGCGGACCAGTTGTATGGTCCTGCCCACAATCGTCGAGTCACCGTTGAAGTGCCTCCTCCAGAATTTATTTCCCAGCACCACCACCGGCTGCGGGTCTTGGCCGTCGATAGCATCGGACGGCTGCAGTCCGCGGCCCAGCGCAGGCGGAACGCCGAAAAAGTTGAAGCCATTTGAGCTGAGGTAGACGCCTTGCACGTCCTCCGGTAAATCGGCGCCGGTCACGGTCAGGTTCCAATCATCTTCGAGGAATGTGTCTTCAACCACAGGTGATTTGCGCAGCTCCTGCCACTGTGTTCCGGTCAGTCCGAAGCCACGCATGTCCCCGGAGGGAGTGGGAAGGCGCATATGGATCATGCGATCTGGCGCCTTATAAGGATATGGATCCAGCAGGATGGCATAGACAACGCTGAAGACCGCAGTGGTCGCCCCAATGCCCAGTGCCAGAGAGAGCACCGCCGTGAGAGTAAATCCCGGCATCTTGACCAGTTGCCTGACGCCGTAGCGAATATCTTGCAGCACGGTTTCCATGTGGCTCCTTTTCAAATGCTCATGCGGTCCATTGAAAACAAATTCCAAATCCGTCGGGATCCTTCAGATAAAGCTGCTTCATTCCGTAATGAGCAACTTTAGGTGCTTTGAGTTTCAGGCCCTGCGATTGCAGGTAGAGATAGGTGCTGTCCACATCCGGGCAGCCGAAATAAAGACACGTATCGTCGTGGCTGACCAATCTCGTAGGCTCGGGAACGGATGGTCGATGTTCCGCTTCGTAGGCCGTATTCAGCATCAACGTGGTGTCGTTGAGTCGCAGCATGGCCCAATCCACATCGTCGGGATTCGCCGACAACGCCGGAGAAGTGTTTACGACGCTGAAGCCGAGAATGTCGCGATAGAAACGGATCGATGTCAGCATGTCGAACACTTGGAGAAGCGGCGCAACGCCCTGAATCTCGATGGACATGAGTGACGTTCCTTTCTCAAGGGCTGATGCAAACCGTTGAATTGCACCTGGGGCTCCAAACAAATGAGTACGTAAGTTACTGATTAAATGTTTCACGGCGGACACGTAACCGTTTTCAACTGTCCGAATTCGCTGGGCCGTGTTCGCAAATGGACGGTGAGAGGGAAGAGGCATTTAAGGTATGCGACCGTATTAAATCACAGGATGCTCTATACTCAGATTGCTATGGCGACCGAAAAAACCTTCTTCCTAGAGACCTTCGGCTGCCAGATGAATGCCCATGACTCCGAAAAGGTGATTGGCACATTGCAGCATGAGGGTTACCGGCAGGTCGATTCAGAAGAAGAAGCCGGACTGATCCTTTACAACACCTGCTCGATCCGCGACAAAGCCGAGCAGAAGGTCTTCAACCGCCTCAACGATTACAAAAAACTTCACAAGGCCGGAAAGCGCTTTGGCGTGCTTGGTTGCGTTGCGCAGCAGGAGGGCGAAAAGATCTTCGACCGGGCGCCGTACGTTTCGCTCGTGTCCGGCTCTGCCTCTTACCGCAAATTGCCCGAAATGCTGGCACGGCTTCAGGCCGGAGAAAGTCGCATCACGGGCCTGGATGATCGGCAGACCGACGAAACCTTCGAGACGGAATTCACGGCGCGGCAAAATCCCTACCGCGCCTACATCACCATCATCGAGGGCTGCGATAAATTTTGCGCCTACTGCGTCGTCCCCTATACGCGCGGCAAAGAACGTAGCTGCGCATCGTCTTCAGTCCTGATCGAGGCGCGGCGCATCGCCGACCAGGGATACACCGAGATCCAACTGCTCGGCCAAAACGTCAACAGCTACCGCGACCCGGAAGGGAAGCGGAGCTTCGCTGAGTTGCTTGCCGCTGTCGGCGAAGTGCCCGGCATACGGCGCGTCCGTTTTACTACCAGCCACCCGCGCGATTTTACCCGCGACATCGTCGAGGTGATTGACGCTGTTCCAACCCTGTGCGACCACGTGCATCTGCCGGTGCAGTCCGGGTCGACGCGTATCCTCAGGTTGATGGCCAGGGAGTACACAACCGAGTGGTACCTTGAACGGATAAGCTGGATCAAGGCTGCCAAGCGCCCCATAGCCATCTCCACCGACATCATCGTAGGTTTTCCCGGCGAAACTCCAGACGACTTTATCCAGACCATGAACTTGCTGCAGACCGTTGAATACGATTGCGTTTTCGGATTCAAGTACTCCGCACGCCCGAATACTCCAGCTCTGACCATGATCGATTCGATTCCGGACGCGGAGAAGGCGCATCGACTTCAGGTAATGCTTGACCGTCAGCGCGAGATACAGAGGATCAATTACGCTAAGCTCTTAGGGCACACATTAGAAGCGATGGTTGAGGGCACAAATACGCAGCGTGGACAGATTACCGGACGCACTTCACAAAACAAGCCGCTAAACTTTACCACAGCGGTGCCAATCGCCCCCGCGCCGGGTTCCTACATGCAGGTTAGAATTACAGACACATTTCCTAACAGTCTTATGGGTGTCGCAGTCTGACGCACGAAGCGCAAGATGAGGGAATTATGGACGTAGAAGTTCGAATCCGCGGATTAATGATGGACCCGGCCACCAACATGCCTATTGTGGTTCTCAAGGATGTTGCGTCCGATACGGTCATGCCGATCTGGGTGGGCATATTTGAGGCCAATGCCATTGCCATAGAGATAGAAAAAGTATCCGCCCCGCGGCCCATGACCCACGACCTGACTAGAAATCTAATGCGCTACATGAATGCTGAGCTGGAACGTGTAGTAATTACGGAACTTAAGGATGATACATTCTTCGCTGTATTGTGGGTGCGCCACGACAATGAATCGATGACCGTCGATGCCAGGCCATCCGACGCGATTGCGCTGGCGTTGCGCGCTGATTGTCCAATCTTCGTCTCCGAACAAGTGTTGCAATCGGCAAAATTGAACACGCAAGGTCCTCCCGAAGGCCCAACCGCCGAGCAACTCCGTGGCTGGCTCGAAGGCCTCAACGACGAAGACCTGGGCCGCTACAAAATGTAGGGAAGTGTAGCCGCTCGCCAAATCCAGAATTTAAGCTGTTCTTCAACAGATAGATATAGGTATATACTTCACGGCACGCTTTCAGTATACAGAATATACGTTATCGGACGTTGTAGGTCTCGACGAATCCAAGGTAGCTCATGGCCTCTCCATCAGAATGGAATCCCGGGGTCGGACCCCATTCGCTGAACCTCTGCAGCCTGTCTGAGACTGACGGGCCGCCTAAACAAATTCGCGAGGCTTCCTCAAACGGCCCGAATGCTATACTTCGGCTTCCCCTAAGGAGGTCCTCATGGCGCGACGGTCATTTCTTCGCCAGCTAGTAGCACTACCATTGCGCTGCAGCAGCGACTATTGCACTATCAGGGTCTGCTCCGTGCTCGCAAAGTAGATCGATGAGCGGGACTTGCATCTTGCATTCGCGGACAACGCTGCCCGTTGCCACCAGCATCAAGGTCTCATTCACCGCCGCGGCGTCCGGTCCCGCCTCCAGTATCGCGCGGGTCACATCGACAATATTGGGGGGCAGGGTTCCATGACGAACAGGGTTTTCAGCTACGAATTCAAGCAGAGTCGGCGAGCGAAAGTAGTTCCCTCCTTCAAACGGGACGCGCTGTTTAACCAGCTTGGGATTTAGCCTCAGCAGCGCTCGCAGCCCAATCGTATTGACTGCATCGAGCAGGTTCACAGCCTGACGAAATGTTAAGTCTTCGATGCGCTCATGATGCGGAAGATTGAGTTGATCACCGAGCGTCGGCTTTTCGATGTGGCGCTTTAATCTTGCCCAACTTGGAAAGCCGCTTTCACGCGCGATCGTAAGCTGCGCATCGCTCAGACGGAAGGGGGCATCGAAAATCTCGGCGTCTGTAGCGCGAACGAAACGGGGATGGAACTCTCGGATCTTTTGTGCGGTTTCAGGATAGCGCGCAGAATGGTCCCTAAGAAGGTCTTTAGCTTGATACCGCAGATGATCGAGGTTTGGATTGGACGGGAGGCATCGGACTGGCATAACTAACTTTCTTTCGTGAGCCCGAGGTCCGCATCCAGTGGGCAGAAAGTGAGTCCGTGAAACATAATTTGTAGACAGCAGAGGGTGGACTTCTGTCCTTTCCGCGGACAGGTGTCAAGGGCGGAGTAAAACCAAGCCACTGTGGCGGAGTAAAAGTAGGCCAGTAGATCGCTGTTCGTTTGTTGGTGATATGCGGGTTAGAAGGGCCTCTGGAGCGTAGCGAAAGAGGCCCTTCTAACCCGACGTGCGTTTGGGAGGTATCGTTCAGCGTTCGGAGGATGAGGTTCGTTTGCGGC
>JANXYB010000101.1 GCA_025350325.1 Acidobacteriaceae bacterium | reverse complement strand
GTAATCCAACCAGTTTCCCCCTCACACTCAAAGGGTCTTATATCTCGTTTGGAAACATCCAACCTGAAGTAAAGCACGTCATACATGGTCGTTTCTTGCCCCCCAAAACTCCTGAACACATGGAGATTAAGATCGACGTTGGAGAGGCTAAGACATCCACTTTTATGAATAATAATCTGGGTATCACAATCGTCGGAGATATTACCTTTGAAAGCATTCGCAATGAAGTCATAACCCAGACTTGGAGTGGATTGTTGAGATGCGGAACGGGCGGTGGGATTAGTTTCAGTTACTCCGGCCCCGTGAGCCGAAAGTGTGCCACAAAAAGTAGAAACGAACAGGAGAAGGGCTAGCATCACGCCACCCCTCCCTTGAAATCCCTTTGGTGGGTCTAGTATATAATCGCCCAATTTTGTTGCCGGGGAGCGGCATCGACCTGCTAGATTTCCTTCACGCGGCTGAGCCGCTGGAGGAGAGATTCGCATGGTTTCACATAAGGGATTTGCCCGCCGCATGCTGGGCTGCTGTCTGCTCATTGCTGCGCCCACATCTATCTTTGCCCAAATGCCGGCGGGCGCACCGGCAAAACCTGCTGTAGGTACGCAGATGACCCCTTCGGCCACTTATGGAAAGCTGCTGAGCGGAATGGAGCAGGAGTTTGTCTCTGCCGCCGAAGCGATGCCGGAAGACAAGTTTGATTTTGCGCCGACCCAAGGCGAGTTCAAAGGAGTACGGTCTTTTGGAGCCCAGGTGAAGCATGTTGCGCAGGCCAATGGCTTCTTCTTTCACGATCCCAGCAAGCCGATGACCGATAACGGCGCTGCATTCGACAAGCTGAAGACCAAGGCGGAGATCATCAAGGCGCTCAAGGATTCATTTATGCAGGCGCACGCCTACATTGATGGCATTACTCCGGAGAACGCTTTTGTGATGACGGCTAACGGCACCCGTGGGGGCATGGCGGCCTTTGGCATCGCACACTTGATGGATCACTACGGACAGATGGTGGTGTATCTGCGCATGAACGGCATTGTTCCGCCGGCCAGTCGCGATAGTAAGTAAAAGAGCGAGCGTTCAAAGAGCAATCCGTATCGAAAACGGCTGCCATGCATGTATGGGGCAGCCGTTTTTATTGCACGCGCATGGCCGGTCACCGGGCTGCGATGGCGCAAAGTTGTCCAGTTTTGAAAAGCCCTCATATGACCGCAAAACTATAGAGTGAACGAAGTAATGCGATTAGCGTATTATGCTTTGTGGTCTTCAGCGCAGCCCTCGTCCGGGGGGTGCGCGCGCCAACAGAAAGCGGCGCTCAATGTCAACGAATCACGTATACGATTTGCGGCGCGGCAATCATCACTCCGATGGTTTCTACGCCGAACTGAACCAGTTTGCCGATGAAGTTGTGGCGGGGATTGAGCGACGTGCCAGTCCGCTGCTCGACGGCTATAGCCAGCATGTGAAGGACTCCCTAGACGAGCCTGAGCGCAGCCGTGGCGAGCACACGACTGAATTCCTCATGCTGGGCATGGCGCTGCGGCGCTACGAGGGCGCGGCCCAGACTACACCCAAATTGATTGTTGAATTGGCGCGCGAATTATTCTGGCTGCGTTCGCGATCAGCGCTCTTGAAGCCATTAGTTGACTGGGTACGGGCCGGCATCGCGAAGTTGGTATTGGTGCCCCACATCGGGCGTGCCTCCAAGTCCGGCGGCACCGCAGTGCAGCGCATGACGGCCCTTGTCGAATGGTTGAAGGCGACCGGCGAATTTGAGCAAGAGGTGATGCGCCTGAGTAACTGGCGCAGCTATTTGGCGGGACTAAAGCCGGACAAGGCGGCGCATTGGATGGGCGTTGCCACTGAGATCTTCGCTCAGTTTGAGCTTAAGGCGGAGACAGTGCTGGGTAGTTACACCCGCGGTGTCGAAAACTTTCTCGCCGGCGAACATGCGCATTTGAGGTGGCGCGAGGATGCACTGTTTTGCGGGCGACGGCCAGCGGAATATCACTTGAACATGGTGGCGCAGGAAGTGATGAACCGAGGGCTGCGCGCGGACTTTGAAAAAGCCCCAAACAAGGTCGTGCTGCTGCCGAGGTGCATGCGCGGGGCGCGCGGCGGGACATGCAAAGCCAAGGTGAACGGGTTGGACATGACTTGTACAGGGTGCGATCCGGCCTGCGATGTGAACCGCATTACCGAGCGGATGAAATTGCTGGGTGCAAAGGTTTATATGGTGCCGCATTCCAGCGGTTTCAGCCGATGGCTCAAGCGCTGGGAAGAGCAAAAAGATACCGGCGTAACGGCGGTAGCGTGCCTGCTGAACATACTTCCCGGAGGCTACGAGATGCGGGCGCGGGGTATTGCATCGCAGTGCGTGCCGCTGGATTTTCCGGGCTGCCGCAAACACTGGGATCGAATCGGTATTCCTACCGCGGTAAATGTAGAACGGCTGGTGCAGATCGTAGGTCAACCAATCACGAATCAGGCATAGCAACTTCTGAATGAGGCATAGCGATGCCATCGGCGATGGTGCTATGGTGAGGCCAAATGCCGTTTGTGACCACGACTGAGGCTGGGGTTCCGATTCAGGGGCCAAGCGCCACGCTGATTTATGACGACTGGTATCCGGCGATGCGCACTGAGGTTTTGCGCAAGGGCAAGATGGCCAAGGCCATGCTGCTCGGCTTTCCGCTGGTGCTGGGGCGGCGCAGCGATGGACGCATCTTCGCGATGCGCGACAGTTGCCCGCATCGCGGCATTCCGCTGAGCGAAGGTTGGTTTGACGGCAATCGGGTGACTTGCCGTTATCACGGCTGGGAATTTGAGCCGTGCAGCGGACGGTGCGAGCTGATCCCTTCACTGTCGAGCCATGATCACCTGGACGCAACCAAAATTTTTGCTACCGCCTTTCCCTGCGAAGAGCGCGATGGGCATGCGTGGGTATATGTGCCGGGGCCGGGCGCGGGGCGGCAGCTCGACGCGGCAGAGCGACGGAAAGTGCCCGAAGTGGAAAAATTTGGGACGCGGTTTCGGACGGCGTTTCTCACGGCCGCCCTGCCCTGCAATGTGGACCACGGGATTATCGGGTTGATGGATCCGGCGCATGGTCCATTTGTGCACCAGGCGTGGTGGTGGCGTTCACGGGCCAGCATTCGGGAGAAGACTAAAAAGTTTGAGCCCATCTCTGAAGGCTTTCGGATGAGTGCCCATGCACCCAGCGGCAACTCCGCGCCTTACAAGCTTCTGGGAGTATACGGACAGCCGGTGGAGACGACGATCGACTTCGTGCTGCCCAATCGACGCACGGAGACGATTCGCTGCGGGGATAAATGGTTCTCCAGTCTGACGACGGTTACGCCGGTGACTGCTTCTACCTGCCGGATCGATGTGGTCGCAGCGTGGAATGTCTTTTACTACGTACCCTTGATGACGCCAATCGCAAAGTACTTTGGGGCGAAGTTTGTCAGGCAGGATCAGGAGACGATGGTGCAGCAGGCGGAGGGGTTGAAGCACAGTCCCAGCCTGATGTTGATTGATGATGCAGACAAGCCGGCGAAATGGTACTTCGCGCTGAAGCAGGCTCGGCTCGATGGGACGACAAAGCATCCGCTGGATGGCCCGGTGGAATTGCACTGGCGAAGCTGAGCAGAACGCTCATTCGGACTCTTCTTCGTCATCTTTCTGATTTGCGCTTTCGCCTTCTTCACCCTCGACGGAGATGCGCAGGGAGCGCAGGAAGTTCACATCGTTTTTGGTAAACGGTGCATCGGAACCGGCTTCGATCGGGCCGTTGTCACCGGAGCCGAGGGCGGGGTCGCCCCCTTCTTTGGCCGTGACTTCATTGAGGCCGATGGTCGCCTCGAGCATGAGGAGCACGTCAAAGCCGTGCTTACGAATGTCGTGGACCACGCCGGCGATCTGCTCGCTCTCGATGACCGATTCGTGGATGGCCTCTCCCAATTGCTGAATGAGTTCGCGCAAGCGAGATGTCACGGGTACCTCCGGCAGCGGCGGCCAGCGCGAGAGCGCGGGAGCGGCAAGCGATTTAACTACTGTACTTCTGATGCGGACCGGGGCCAAATGGCATTTTCGACATTAAGGTGGAAAATCGTCCCCAAGTGTCACTGCTACCATCATATCGAAGTGAAACCTCAAACCATTGGTCGCGTACTGGGCGTCGGGCTGCGCGTGGTAAGTCGCATGGCCGGGCAAACCCTTAGGGGCGACGGTCCGCATGCGGCGAGTCCCCAGACAATCAGCGCGCAGGGGCAAGCCAGGACTGTGAATGCCGGAGTGCGCGGGCGGGCTGCCGGCCAGACAACGCGGGGTGTGGCCAGGGGCGTGGGCGGATTTTTGCGTCCTTTTAAGCGCGTGGGCGGCAAGATCTGGCTCGAAGTTACCGGGGTCTTCTTTCTGCTGCCAGTGCTGGTGTTCAGTCCCGTGCTCTGGCGCACGCGATTCAGCTTCGCGCATGGTCCGGACCACCGCACATTCGTGGCGTCGGCAATCGTGGTGGCAATTTTTCTCTATCTCGGGGTCAGTTCGTTTTGGCGTGCGCGGCGCAAGTGAGCTGGATCATCGCCGGGGCAGGGCGGCGGTGAGGATGGATCGTATTTCATTGCGCTGTTCCCTGCCGAGGCTGGCCTTGGGAATCATGCAAAACACGTTGGTGGGGTCGACGACGATGAACATTTTCTTCGATTCGCGCCAGTAGCTGAAGTCTGGCCAGCGCGAGAATCCGTACGATCCGTGCGCGGTCTTCTGCATGAGCCCTTCCGTGTTGATTTCCAGAAATAGGTCTCCGCGGAGGCTTGGCGCGTTTCTAAATTTGCGCCGTGTCACGCGTGCCGGATAGACCCTGAACGCGAGTATCCAAAGCAGAAATGCGATCGCGCCGGGCATAAATGTGCGCTGAAGTTCGGCGGCGTTTTGGCCAAGGAAACTATGCGCGTGATAGATGTGCTCGGCGATCCATGCGCCAACAAGAAATATCCAAAAGAGTGCGGTGAGGGAGTACACGAGAACACTGGCGACGGTTCGCTGCAGTGACCGCGTCTTTAGGCGGTTGGCATCGACGTAGTCGTCCTCGGTAATCCTGGTGGTGAACTGCATGCGGCCCACCTCCCACCTCATTGAATGGTGGACTTTTCTAGGGTATTTGTGGGGTGACCATTGCGGATCGCACAGCCACTGCTCCCAGCAACAGGATAACGAAACCAAGAGCGAGCCACAGCAGCACGGGGTGCTTCTCGGTGAACGGACGGCCATCGGGTCGAGGCTCAAAATCGGGGTTGGGTTTTTCAGCTCCGGCGTGGGCCTGGGCGGCAGACTCTTGCAGCGTAAACAAGGCTGCGTAGTCGTACTGCGGAGACGAGAGCACGGGGTCGCCGTAATAGAGCGCGTAGCCCGCCCCGCTCGCCGCCTCAAAGCAAAGTTTGCGCTCGAGCATCTCAAGCCGCACAGAGGACAATTGGATTGGCGCATCGTCGCGATTCTCGATGGTCACGATCCATTTTGCCGGTGCGTCGAAGGCCGTCGACGGCGCGCTCAATTCGAGCCGCTCCTCGTCGATGCGATGGCCGTCTTCGACGCGGTGAACGCGCAACAAGCTTCCGTAAGACGCAACTGTCGCAGGCGGCGCCCCATCGCTGCCGCGTTGTTGTGCTGTCGGAGTGACACTGACTTTTACGTCGCGACTGAAGTTGGCGGGCTCGACGCCGGGCGCAAAAATTATGCGGTCAATGGGAGTGCGGCTGGGCACGGTGAATTCGATTACGGTTTCGCGGCCCTTCTGCACAAATTTCGAGGACTCCGCGACGGTGAGGTATTTGGCCGCAGCAGCGGGCAAGCGCTCGACTGAAAGTCCTGCGATATTCTCAGGCGCGATCGGGCCGGCGATGCGGAAGTGGAGAAAGCGGAAGTCTGACTGGGGAAGATGAAGAACGGTGCTGCGTCCCAGCCGCTGGCGGGTTAGATCGAAGATCGTGTAGGAGCCGATTTTGGTCGCGGCAGAGGCTTGCGTCTGACTTCCAAAAACAGTCACGGTCGCAATAAAGTCGTGCCCTGAAACGGCGAGCTGCAGGTCGTTGTAACTGCCGGCGGGCATGGCGAGGTCAAACACGGTCTGGCCGTCGCGACGCCCCAGGTTTAACGGGGCAATCTGCTCGGCGGAGGGCGCAACCGGTGCAGAGCGCTGAGTTGTGTACGGTGTTTCAATGCTTCCGCGATATAGGCGCAAATCAGAGAGCTGAGGCGCGGCCTGGGCAAAGATGGCCGGATCTAAAACGAGACACGTTTGTCCTGAGGCTGGAGGCAGATTTTCGATACTTCGCATGTGGCGGAAGTACCGCACCTCGGCCGTGGGAGCAGCGAACACGAGGAGCAGGAAGAGCGCAGGAAATCTCAAGAAGTCCGATTCCCCTCGCCGCGCAGGTTGAGCCAGTCGCGCTGATACACAAAACTGACCGCGAGCAGCAGTGCGCCCAAGCCAAGAAAACTGAAGATGCGGAATCCCCGGCTCAACTCGCTGATGTCAATAAGAAAGACTTTCGCAATGGTTGCGCCAATCAGCACCAACGCCTGCCAACGCAGGAACGCCGAGCGACGCCAAAAGCCAAGGTACAGAAGAAGCGCGCCAAACGCCATGAAGAATGCGGAGTAAGTGAATTGCGCATACATCGCGTAGTCGTGCGCGATAGTCAAGTCGGCGTGGAGACTGAGCGACCACCAAAATTCGTGGATCTCAGAGCCGATGGCGAGAAGGATGAGAGCGTTCACGGTGAGCACTGCGGCAGCGGCCAGAAAATGCCAACGCAGGATCGGTTCGACCGGTTCCTCCGTCGCGTGCGCGGCCAGCCACGCCACGGATGCAAAGACAACGATAGCGACGCAATAGGTGGCGAAACGCTGGTTGAAGAAGGGTGTGGCCGCTGCCTCGGGATTGACGAGCAGCAGCGCTCCGAGCCCGAGCACGAGGCACACCAGCGCTAAGACTCTAAGCAGCAATTGATGTAATCGGATGGCGACCCACAGCAGCACCGCGCCCTCGATCAACCAACCGATGGTCAACCATCTCCCATGCGTTTTCAGAGGAATAGCGAGGGTGAGAAAGACCACTGCGGTTGCCAGATGCAACGCCGAGAGCAGCGCGGGACTAGCTCGCAGCACACCACGCGCGGGAAGACGAAGCAGGCCGAGGTAGAACGCGGCGAAGGCCACGGCGATCCACGGTCCGGCCCAATCCGCGGTAGAACTACTGAGCAGCACATAGTAGGCGACGAACGCCAGCGCTGCGTTCATGATGGGTAGGAGGACCAGAACGAGGCTGTCCCAGCCCGACGGCGTGGCATGCTCGTCCGCCTTGAACCGAGCCAAGCGCGGGGCGAACGCGAAGATCAGAAAGAAACAGGTAAGAAAGAATGCGGTGCGTCCCCACTGAAAGTGGTTGTAGTAGTCGAACCACCATCCGGCGAAAAACACGATCGTCCCGATAAAGGCGGCGAATAGCAGGCGCGACCACGGTCGCAGCGCCACCAGAATCAGCACAGCAACATCGAGTATCAACAAATAGGAGAACAACGTGACTTCATGGTTGCCGCCGGTTGAGACCAATAGAGGCGTAGTGAGGCCGCCAGCAATGGCGTAGAGAGCGAGCAACTCAGTGTTGCGCGACCACGAAATGTACCCGTTGAATGCGGTGACGAGGATCATCGCGCCGAAGGCAGCCCATCCCGGCATCAGCGCATAGACCGAGAAGGCGGCCCACAACGACAGATAAAGCGTGCCACTTCCAACGGCCTTGAGAGAGTAAGAGAAGGCCGCAAATCCGCGCTTTTCAAATCTCTCCGACCAGGCAATGAGAGCGGCGCCGGCAAGCAGTCCAATGAACACTCTTCCGAGTGGGCCGATCCAGTGATTGTCAAAGGCCAGCTTGAGAAACCAAGCCACGCCGATCAACATCGCCAGGATGCCGAGCCGATTGAAATATTGCGATCCAATTCGATTCTCAAGGGAGCGCTGATCTGGCTCTTTCCCGGCAGGAGCGTGGGTGCCAAACATAGGTGGGGCGTGGGAAGGTCGCGTGGATTCTGAAGAAGGAGATACGCGGGAAGCTGGCGTGTTGGTGGCCGGCGGAACTGCAGCGCCAGGCGGAGTTGAAGCGCCAGGCCACGCGGGCGTAGAGACTGGTGGAGCGGCAGACGGCGGAAACGGCATTTGCGCCGGATCGGCGGCGAAGCCGTACGACTGCAGCACCTTTTCAAGCCGTAGAACGCGCAAACGCAACTCGCCGACCTGATCTTCGAGGCTGCCGGATACGTCTGGGTTCATCGCCATTCACTGTACAGCACAACCAATGGCAATTCCAGAATTGCGAGGGCGGGCCGGATGGTGGGGCTTAGGCGCGCCTCAGCGGCGTGGCGCAGGCGTGCGCAGCAGGTGCCAGAGGGCGAGCGCAAGAGCCAGTAGCCCCAGACCGTAAGCCATCCAAGCTGATTGGCCGGTGTGGATGCGCCATCCGCGGTAGAAGGCGATGGCGGCGGCGACCAGCATGAGGGTTCCCCGGACGTGGCTCATTGCAATGATCTCCTTCCCCGAGAATGCCCCCATTTTACCGCCCCATGGAAACCGGGTTTGACCCCGCGGCGGGCGCGTCCCTATCGTTGATAAGATATGCCCGTTGAAAGAGTAATCGAGGCCGGTGAGAGGACGTCCAATGACAATCCCTGCTGAACAAGTTTCAACCGCTGCAATTCCCGGCGGATCCGACGCACCTGCACTCAAGAAGACTGCCCTGAACGGCAAACATCGCTCGCTCAATGCCAAGATGGTTGATTTTGGCGGTTGGGACATGCCGGTCGAGTATCCCGGGGCTGGCGGCGGGTTGATAGCCGAGCACATGGCAGTGCGCACAGCGGTGGGCTTGTTCGACGTAAGCCACATGGGCGAGATTCAGTTTCGCGGGCCGGGAGCGTTGGCAGCCGTGCAGCACCTCACCATGAACGACGCGTCGCGGCTCAAGGATGGGCAGGCGCATTACTCCGCGCTGCTGACGCAGGAGGGCACGTTTGTCGACGACATCCTGGTTCATCGGCTGAGCGAGAACGATTATCTGCTGGTAGTGAATGCCGGGACCAAAGACAAGGACTATGGGTGGGTTCGGCAGCAGGTTGGGGCGCGCTCGGGCATTCATATCAGCGACTATTCGAGCTACTATTCGCAACTCGCGCTACAGGGCCCTCGCGCGCAAGAGACGCTGCAGAAGCTGACCAAAGTCGATCTCGCGGCCATCAAGAATTATTGGTTCACGTGGGGCACGGTCGCGGGCATTCCCAACGTGATGATTGCGCGGACGGGCTATTCGGGCGAAGACGGGTTTGAGGTTTACCTGCCGGCAGACGAGCCGACCACGGTGAAGATGTGGGACGCGCTGATCGAAGCGGGCGCGGAGTTTGGCATTCGGCCGTGCGGACTAGGCGCGCGCAACACACTGCGGATGGAAGCCGGCATGAGCTTGTATGGGCACGAAATTTCAGATCAGATCAACGTGCTTGAGACGGGGCTTACGCACTGGCTCAAGATGGACAAAGGCGAATTCATTGGTCGCGAGGCGCTGACGAAGATACAGGCAGAGGGCGGGCCGAAGCGCAAGGTTGTCGGCTTGGAGATGGTCGAACGCGGCATTGCGCGCGATGGCTACCCGGTGCTCGATCTGGAAGGGAAAGAAATTGGCGTGGTGACTTCAGGGTCGCCCGCGCCGTTTTTGAAGACCAACATCGCGATGGCGCTGGTACCGACGGAAGTGGCGGCGGAAGGCGCGGATGTGATGGTGCAGGTGCGTGCTAATCGTGTGCGCGCGAAACAGGTGGCGATTCCGTTTTACAAGCGGCCCAAGCGGTAACTGTGCACTTGATAACTAAGCAAGTTCATTTGTGAAGACGCTCAGGCGCTGTGCCCGGCGCATTTCAAGACGCCGAGGTAGGCGCTCCACGGTCCAACTTCGTCGCGGTATTGATAGGCCATGATTCTCGAAATCTGGTGAAGGTGCGTGAGGTCGTGCGCGGCCCACGTGGCGAGCAGATTCGAGAGGGTGATGACGCCGAGAGCGGGGTGGCGGCCGCGCTTCTCCAGTTCTGCGCTGTCGATGTTAAGGGCGCGGAGTTGATCGAGATTTCCCGTTCGCAACTCGGCAAACTGATCGAGTAGCTGTGGAAGCGTTTTGCCCTTGCTCTCTCGCTGTTGTGCGAGGCGATCAAAGGGGTCGAAGGCGCGACTTTCGCCATGCTGCAGGATGATGCGGGCTCGGGGGCATCCAATCAGTGCGTTCTCCGTGGATGAGATGGCCGATCACATCGAAGACCGTCCATGAATCG
The DNA here is from genome assembly GCA_025350325.1 of Acidobacteriaceae bacterium. Classification (GTDB taxonomy): domain Bacteria; phylum Acidobacteriota; class Terriglobia; order Terriglobales; family Acidobacteriaceae; genus Telmatobacter. The sequence continues at coordinate 18,199 of JANXYB010000101.1, read as the reverse complement.
CCGCCTTCGTTGCGATGCGTCCATTCTTCCGGGAGGTCGCGGAGAAGCGCATTAAGAGCCGCGGGAGTTCGTGTGAGCAGGGCGATGGTTTGCTGAAGATCGTGCTGCATAAGACCTCATTCGGCGCGGAGAGAAGCGGCCTCTTACGTGATCGCGAGGGAAGATCAAATTATCTCGACCACTCCCGATTGCTCGCTTGACGAAAAGTGCCGTGGGAATTTCGCGTCCTCCCGCCCTTCGCCAGATATGCGAAGGATGGGGCACCCACTTTTTGCGGGAATCTATCCGGTTAATTCGCAGGAATCTATCTGGTGATTTTGCGTCAATCGATCCGGTGAAAAGGACGGTGGGTGGTCGACTCCGCTTTAAATCAAGACGAACAGTAGATCAGACCTGCATGACGTCGGCTTCTTTTCTGTGCGCCAGTTCTTCCATGCGGCGAATTTCTTCGTCGGTCATTTTCTGGATTTCTTCAAGGGAGCGCTTCTCTTCGTCTTCGCTGATCTTTTTGTCCTTGGCGAGTTTCTTGAGGGCATCGTTGCCGTCGCGGCGAACGTTGCGGATGGCCGTGCGCTGCTCTTCGAGAACACGATTAAGGTGCTTGACGACGTCGCGTCGTCGTTCCTCCGTCATAGGCGGGATGGGGACGCGGAGGAGCTTCCCATCGGACAGCGGATTGAAGCCGAGGTCGGAGGTGCGCAGAGCCTTCTCCATTTCCTTGAGGATGGTCGGGTCCCAGGGCTGAATCAGGATGAGCTGCGCCTCGGGGGCGGAAAGCTGCGCGAGCTGACTGATGGGCGTGGGGGTGCCGTAGTAGTCCACCTTGACCTGATCGAGCATGTGCACGCTGGCGCGGCCGGTGCGAATCGAGGCCATGTTGGACTGGAACGCGGCCACTGCCTGGTCCATGCGTCGCTTGAGGTCGGCGGAAAGTTCTTTGAGCGCCGGAATTCCGGCCATTGTCGAGACTGCCATATGTCTTCCTCGCAGGGAGCGAATTGCCAACGGCTATTCTACAACCATCTGCCGTCTAGGCTCGCGTTCAGGGCGCTAAGCGACTACGGGGAGCATGGTGGACGCGGCTTGCTCGTGGGCATGGTAGCTGGAGCGGACTAGCGGACCCGACTCAACATGACGGAAGCCCATGTTGAGCGCTTCGGTTTTCAGCTCGGCGAATTCGCGCGGCGTATAAAGCCTGGCCATAGGCAGGTGATCGCGCGACGGGCGCAGATACTGGCCGATGGTGAGGATGTCGCAATGGACATTGGCGAGGTCGCGAAAGACATGCAGCAGTTCGTGGGTCTCTTCGCCGAGACCGACCATGACGCCCGATTTGGTGATGCCTGCGGGGTTCAGTTCTTTGGAGTAGCGCAACAGCTCCAGGGTGCGTTCATAGCGCGCGCCGGAGCGGACCACGCGATAGAGGCGCGGCACCGACTCGGTATTGTGGTTGAGCACTTCAGGACGCGCTTCGACGACGACGGCGATGGCTTCGCGGTTGCCCTGGAAGTCGGGGATGAGTACCTCGACGCGGCAGCCGGGAGCCTGGCGGCGAACCTCTTCGATCACCAAGGCGAAGGCGCGCGCTCCGCCGATGAGATCGTCGTCGCGATTGACGCTGGTGATGACGGCGTGTTCGAGGCCGAGGGTCGAGATTGCCTCAGCGACGCGGCGCGGCTCGTCAAAGTCGATGGGCTCGGGGCGGCCCTTGGGCACGGCACAGAATCCGCAGCGCCGGGTGCAAAGATTTCCCAGCATCATGAATGTGGCGGTCTTGTGCTGCCAGCATTCGCCGATGTTGGGGCACTGCGCGCTTTCGCAGACTGTATTGAGGCCCAGCGAGCGGGCGAGACGCTTGAGGTCGTGGTAACTTTCGCCAACGGGCGCGCGGGCCTTAAGCCACTCGGGCTTGGGGGCAGGCAGGCGGCGGGCGGGAGATATCTGCACCAGTTCCATCTGCTTTAATTGTAGCGGTAACCGAATCGGCACGGTTTCAGCGGTCGGGATTGAGTTGCACATGCTCAAATTCCGGCCGGCCAGGAAACCCCCTGGTGCGCTTCATGAGTCTTTGCGAATAGGTTGGTCGGCGTTCAAGGTAATTGGTGCGGATGGGAGGCGTTGGTGAAGGGTGTACTGATTGCGGCGGTTGTATTTTTGGCGGTTGGCCTGGGCGTGATCTTTGGCTACTGTAACGGGACGACGGGGCTTTCGTTTGGATATCCGCTGGCCAATTCTTCGATTCACATCGACATCACAACGACGGGGCCGGGCGTGGTGGCTGCGGTCGTGTCCACTTTGCTCGGCCTGTTGCTGCTGCTCGTCGCCACGGCGATGGCCGTGGTGGGGATGTTGCGTGGCCGTCACGTCGGAGAAGAAACAACGTCGCGCCGCGTTAAGCCGTTCGCGGAGTAGGAAACCCGAGCGCAGCCTGTTAAGCCGTTCGAATCGAACGACCCGCCGTTCCGTGAAGTGCTCCTCGCCGGGCAACCGCTTCAGCGCGCTCCCACCCCCACCCGTACTCTGGATGGAAGTCGTTTGTTTTCATCAAATTGCGCGTAGAGATACGCTGTAAAGTCGTCGAACCAAATGATTTGGCCGCAGAGTACTCTAAACAAAGAGGTTAATGTCGCATTTCGGTGCGGAGTGCAGAACGGGGAACTGTTAATGTGCGAATAGAATTGGATGTCGGCTGCCTTTTCGTCATAATCTCCTCTCAATTCAGGATAGTGATTGCGGGGAAATAGTCTGCAAATGTCGGGTCGCGATGAAGAGGTTATTCCAGCACCTTACGCCCCCCGCGCAGAGATTTCAGATGAAAGACGTGGTTTGGCTGTCAGGCTGCGGAGCAAGGTTGAGTTCAAAGGGATTGGTGAGATGGTATCCCTCAGGGGCTAAAGCCCGATGTCCCTTTCTGGATACTGATGGCGCAGCTGAAGCCGCGCCCCTTCAAAGCAGCATAGGAAGTCACGCCCGTTACAAAGGCCGCATGAATTTTCGGCAGATTGTGCGCCGCGTCCTTTGAAAGCAGCATTGGAAGTCATGCCTCGTTACATAGCCTGCTTAAATGACTTTTCCGCAGCTTGTGAGCCGCGCCACTTCAAAGCAGCCCTCGTTACGGTTGCCCTATTTGGTCTGCATACGTTGCAGATCCTCGGCTTGGACGCGGATTATTCGGCTTGCTTTTTAGTGTCGGTGGCTGCCGGCACAGGCGCGGGCTTGAGGTACTTGTCATACCAGGCGAGCCAGCGTTCGTAGCGGTCTTTGATGTAGCTGGGGCGCGTGAAGCCGTGAAACTGGCCGGGGTAAACGACTAACTCCGTGGGCACGCCTAGAGAGCGCAGCGCCTGGTACATCTGTTCGCCACCGAGCAGGGGCACATTCATATCGGACGTGCCGCCCATGAACAGGGTAGGTGTGTGGATGCGCTTGTCGGCTTCGAGGAGCGGATAGCTCAGCTTGAGGTAAAGCTGGGCGGCTTTCCATGGTGGCCCTAGCTCATTGTCGTATTGCAGAATGTATTGATCGACGCCGTAGAAAGATAGTGGCATGGCGGTTCCAGCACCGCTTATCGCGGCTTTGAAGCGCGAGTCGCTGGCGATCATGTAGTCGGTAAGGATGCCTCCGTAGCTCCAACCGCCGACGGCGAGGCGCGCCGGATCGGCCACGCCCATGGCGATAACTCTGTCGACAGCGCCCTTCAGATCCAGCACTTCCTTATCGCCCCAGTCGGCGAAGATGGCCTTGGAATATTCCTGGCCGCGGCCTGAGCTGCCGCGATAGTTGACGTTCAATTCGGCATAGCCTTTGGTCGCCAGAAATTGGCGCAGGAAGTCGAAGCTGTGTTCGTCCTGGCCGTTGGGGCCGCCATGGATGAAAAGAATCGTCGGAATGGGTGAGCCAGCCTTGAAGTCCGCCGGCTTGGTAAGCAGGCCGTGAACCTCAGCGCCATCCTTGCTCTTGCATTCAATGTCTTCGGTGGGAACCAAATTGAGTTCAGCGAACAGGGCATCGTTGTGCGTGGTGAGCTTGCGCAGCGATCCATTTTCGAGGGCATAGACCTCGGCGGGCGCGGTGTCGTTGGTGTAGACGACAGCAGTGTGGCCGGCGGCGGAATTCCACGCCATGATGGCGCCGGGCTGGTTGAGCAGGCGCTTGATGCTCTTGCCGGTGAGTTCCACTTCGGCGGGGTATTGATTGCGGTCGTCGGAGACTAGGTAGCTGAGATGGCCGTCGGCGGAGAAGGATGGCTCGCGTACGCTGCGGTCAAACGCGGCGGCCGGATAGCTCACCTTTCCATCGAGCGTAACCACGGCGGGCTTGGCTTGCGAGTATTCCAAAAGCTCAAGCTTTGCGCCCTGGGTGTAAGCGATGGATTTGGAATCGGGCGACCAGGCCAGGTGACCGTCGTCGGGGCCAGTCCAGTTGGTCAGCTTGCGGGGGGCCGATGCGGGTTTGGCGGCTACAACGAAGACGTCGCTGTTGTTGGTGCGGTCGGGGTCCGCCTCTTGAGAGCTGACAAAAGCGACCCATGCGCCATCAGGGGACCACTCCGCGTCGTTCTCATTGACATTTTTACCGGTGGTCAGCTTCTCGGCCTTTTTCGTGTTGAGGTCGTAGATGTACAAGGCGTTGTAAGCGTCGTTACGCATGTAGCCTTGAATGTCCTGCTTGAAATGGTAGCGATCAATGACGATGGGTTTAGGGGGGATGGGCGGCTTGCCCTCTTCAGGATCGGGCTCGGGTTTGGGAAGCATTGTGAGCAGCAGCTTTTTTGAGTCGGGCGACCATCTGTAACTTTCGACACTCCGATCGGTGATCGCGGTAAGCTGTTCCGCTTCCCCGCCGCGCCGATCCATGACCCAGACCTGGTCACCCTTGGCGGGGCCGGGACGCGATGACAGGAAGCTGATGTAGCGGCCGTCGGGGCTGAAGCGGGGTGCGGACGCGCCTTCTTTGCCATAGGTGAGTTGGATGTGGACGGAACCATCCCACTTGACCATCCAGAGGTGGGACAGGACCTTGTCTTCCTTGGTATCGACCTGGGCAACGCTGTAGACGACCCACTCTCCATCGGGAGAGACGACGGGGCCGCCCACGCGCTGCATGCGCGCGAGGTCGTCGAGATTGATGGCGCGCTTTTTAGGAGCGTCGGCTGATGTGGCGGTTAAGGCAGTAAGTAAAAGTCCAAAGCAGAGAGCGGTTGAGAGGATTCCACGCTGCATGGGAAGAGGGTAACATCGGGCCTTGCGAAAAGTTTAGTGTGCGGCCGCCAGGCAATTGCGATTTGATGAGGCTGTCGGGCGGATCGTTCGCTAGCGCAGCTTGGCTCGTACCTCGGTACGGATCATGTACAGGAAGAAGACCAGGTTCAGCAAGCCCTGCACGATGGCGGGCGGCTGATGCTGCATGGAAAAGATCCATAGGTTGTAGCCGGCCAGCAGCAGGACTGCGGCGAGGGCTAGAGCCCACGCCCAGCGCAACAGCAAGATCAGACCCGCGCTGGCGGCGATAAATGCGCCGGCAAAGATGAGAAACAAAATTGGGTAGTGGCGGCCGCCGGCGACGCCCAGGATGATAACTCCGGCCAGCACCAGCAGATAGAGAGCGATGGCGGCAAGGCCGGGCAGCAGGTCCCGCCGCGCAGGCGCGACAGGCTCAGTCATGTGGGGCTTGGGTACTTCCTCGCTTTTGGCCGGGTTCGTCATAACGAATGCAAATATGCGAGCAGGTCGTTGAGCCTTTGGTCGTCGAGTTGAGTTCCGGGCATGGTGCCATGGCCGTGCAGAATGGTCTGCGTGAGACGTTCGTCGGTGGGCGGCGCGCCCGAGGGCATGGCTTTGACCTTGGTAATGGCCTGCAGACCGGGCCCATGTAAACCGCGCGTGGTGGTTGGGTAATGGCACTTGGCGCAGGCTTGGTGGAACACTTGCGCTCCGCGCCCTTCCTCCATAGTCCACAGCGCCTCGGGTTTTGAGGGGGGCAGCGAACGGCAGCCAGCCATGCCGAGTGAGAGAGTCGCTACTTCGCAAGTAATCGCGTATAGAGAAGCTTTTCTGAAACGATTGTGCATCTGGGCTTGATGATACTTGAGCAGTTTCTGAATACACATAGACTTTTGAGATTGGTGAAGGGTGGGTTTTTTTGATACGAAAGCGGTTTGACTGCATGCTTTCGGTGAACATCGTTTCCGAAACTGCTATTGGCAGCCAAGACGCGGGCAGCAGGAACCGGCGCGAAGCAATTCAGGAGCGCCAGTCTCTATTCACACGGTCATGGCGGGTGCAAATTGGCGCATATCATTCGCTGACCGCGATAGCCTCGCAAATGCGCTCCATCGAAGGAATTTCAACCTGGCTGCCGGGGCGATGGCCGTTGACCAGAATTGAAAACGCCAGCGTCTTGCCCGTGGCCGTGGTGAGGTAGCCGGATAGGGCGTTGGTTTCGTTGAGGGTGCCGGTCTTGGCCCACAGGCGGCCTTTGAGGGACGAGTTTTTGAAGCGGCCGGCGAGGCTGCCGTCTACCCCGGCGACGGGAAAGGTTTCGCGCCAGCTTGCGCCCCATGGCTGCCGCGACGCATACGACAACAATTGTGTATACGCGCGCGGGGTGATGCGGTCATCCATACTCATGCCCGAGCCGTCGTAGAAGAAGAAGTCGGCGTCGCTGACCCCCGCGTCGACCAGGAACTGTCGCACCACGCGCGTGCCCTGAGCGAGGCTGCCGTCTTTGCCAAACGTTACCCCGAGCATCCGCAACAGCAGCTCTGCATGCAGGTTCTGGCTCACCTTGTTGGTGACCACTACGTCTTGCGCGACGGGCACTGAGATGCGCGATGCCAGCACCCTGCGGCCCGCCAGAGGGGCAGCGAGGGTGATCTGCGGCTTGAGAGCGAGGTGCAGCGGTTCAGCGCGCTCGCCGGCGAAGTCTCCGGTTCCATTGGGATAGCGATGCGCAGAAGTGGCGGCGCCGTTGACGGTGACGCCGCGGCGCAGGAGCGCAATTTTAAATGCGGTGGCGGTGAACTCGGCGGGGTCCTCGACCGCGAGAGGCGCGTGCATGCCCTGCGGCGGCGCCGTTCCCCAGGTGCGGACCAGCATGCTGCCGGGACGACGCTCCAGCCCGGGGTGCGGGACTTCGCCTTTGGATGCGATGGTCATGGTGTTTTCAAGGGTGTAGAAGTCCAGACTGGGGGACCAGGCTGGGACAGAAACGGCCGGCGTCGCGGGATCGGCGGTGAGGGTAAGCTCAATCGAGTTGTCAGCGAACGAGAGCGCGGAGATGGGCGCGCCGTAGCTCCACTGCAGGTCGTCCCATGCCCAGGCTGCGCCATACGGCTCGTCAAGAAAAAAGCTGTCATCGCCGACCACGCTGCCCTGAATGGTGCGCACGCCGGCCTGTTCAACCTGCTCAGCAAGCAGGTCGAGGACTTCCATTGCATTTGGCTCAGGCTTGGTTTCAGCTTGGGAGGCCGGCGTTCCCGTAGGCGACTGTGCCGGGGTGGGAGCGGGACCGGCGGTCGGGGGCGGGGATGGCGGAGGCTGATACGGGTAATGCCGCGCGCTCAGGGTGGGATCTCCAGAGCCGAGCAGGATGATGTCGCCGTGCAATACGCCGGCCGCGTCAACATCGCCGCCGGCCACAACGTTGGTCGTCCAGGTAAGCGATTGGACGGGCAATAGAGCGAAAACCGCTGCCGTGGTGGCTAGTTTTGCGTTCGATGCCGGTATGAACAGGCGGCCCTCGTTAAGGCCGTAAAGTGACTTGCCGTCGAGAGTGGTAACGCTGATGCCAAAGTCGGTGTGGCTGAGTGCGGGATCGGCGAGAATGGCATGAATGCGGTCGGCGATCGCGCCTTTCGCGGGGGTCGCGTGCGCCGGCGACCGGGCTGGGCCGTGCGCCGGCGGATGCTGAGCGGCAAGGCTGATGGGAGCAAGCAGAGTCAGGGTCAGCAGCCGCGCCATGATTTGCCGCGCCCTTGTCCGCCGATTGAGGATCATGACGGGAGTTTAGCAGGAGCGAATTGCAGCAGTCGCCTGTGTCTTCAGCGCTACTTGCTCATAGAATCGATGCAGGGTGCGAGGCGAATCGACTGTGGCGATGAATCGATGATTGAGTCGAGGATTGAGGCGAGGGTTGAATTGAGGCGCACGGTCTTGCCGTGGCATTTGCGGCGCCGGTCGCTGGAGCTGGGGCGGCGGACGCTGGTGATGGGCGTGGTCAATATCACGCCCGATTCGTTTAGCGATGGGGGAAGCTTTCTCGATCCCGAAGCGGCAGTGGCGCATGGGCTGCGACTGCTTGATGAAGGCGCACATCTGCTCGACCTCGGTGGCGAAAGCACCAAGCCCGGTACGCGCGTAGGCCGCGAAGAAGCCACCGTGAGTGCGGACGAGGAACAGGCGCGTCTGCTGCCGGTGCTTGAAGCAATATTGCGCGTCCGGCCTGAGGCAGTGATCTCCGTGGACACCTACAAGGCGGCGACGGCGCATGCCGCGCTTGAGGCCGGCGCTGAAATCATCAATGACGTGAGTGGATTTGGCTGGGACGCAGGGCTGGCAAAGGTTTGCGCGGAGTTTGCGTGCGGCGTGGTGTTGATGCATACGCGCGGGCGTCCCGATGCATGGCGCGAACAGGCAATGTTGCGGCCGGCTGAATTAATGACGATGGTGCGCGCCGGGCTTGAGGGAAGCATGGCTGCCGCGCTGGCGGCGGGCGTACGGCAGGATGCCATCGTGCTTGACCCCGGCTACGGATTTGGCAAGAAGTACGACGAAAATTATGCGCTGCTGGCGCGGCAGGCGGAATTGCTCCCTTTGGGAAATCCGTTGCTGGTTGGAGTTTCGCGCAAATCATTTCTGGGGCGCACGCTGGCTCCGCTGCGCGGCGGCAAGGTGGCACCGGCAGAGGCCCGCGCGACAGCGAGCATCGCGGCGATGGTGACGGCGATTTTGCACGGGGCTTCGATCGTGCGCGTGCATGCAGTCCGGGAAGCGGTCGAAGCGGCGCTGATTGCGGACGCGGTGCTGGCAGGCGGGCAGGGCTGATAGTTTCCTAATTTGCGCATCCGACTTTTTATCGCAACGACATGGCGTGAAGTTTCATTACGGTGTTCCAGTTGCGCGCGGTGGCGATGCAGCCGAGGGCGCGGTCAAGGGACTTACCCGTAAATTTGGTGTCGGCGGCGCCATCGGGCAGATGCAGGTACAGCGTGTCTCCGCCAAGGTGCCATCGGTCGCGCCGCAATGGGTTTTTGGCGACGATGCGATCGAGCTCCTCGGAAGCAGACGCCGGCGGCAGCGCGGAGAGAAATGCTACGTGAACCTTCGTGCCGTCTGCGGCGGCCTCCGCTGCGAAAGGATTGGCGGCGATCAACTCACCGAGTTGCCCGTGGGTGCGAACCAGTACTCCTGCGGGTCCGGAAAGATGTTTCTCAAGAGCCTTGGCGATAGCTTTGGCCACAGTGGCAGTGGAACCGGGCGCATCGAATACCGCATTGCCGCTCTGAATGTACGTCTCTACATTGCAATAGCCGAGATCCTGCAACAGGGCGCGGAAATCTGCCATGGGCAGCTTGCCGGTTCCACCTACATTGACGGCGCGAAGAAGAGCGATATAGGTAGTCAAGTGTGCTCCTATGAATCGAAGCGTTGCTCAAAATTGTAAGTCAGAGAGATTGGAACCAATTGCCGTTTATTGCTTCTCTGAAGTCATGTAGACCACGACCCCGCTCACCAGTGCCAGCGTTGCGAGCAGGCCCACCAGCAGTCCAACATTGGCGTCGAGCTTGGGCATCGCGGGGGGCAACAGCACTTCAAGGTGCAATGATTGCGGAAATTCCTTGAGCCACGCCAACGAGCGGAACCCCGCGCGCGCCTCCAATGTTAACCATCCCAGAGCAACTACCACGCTGATAGCCAACGCAAACACCTGTGCGCCTAGGATGGGCTTGCCGATGCGTGCAATGGCGGTGTTGCGGCGTCGCAACTGGGCGCGCCACCAGAGCACGCCTGCCGGCTCTAAACGCGGAATAGCCGCGGTCTGAACTCGTGCTGCGCGAAAGGTCTGCATAACCAGAATCAGGTCGGTGCAGGAGCGGCAGTCTTTTACGTGGCTGTGGAGTTCGGGCGTGCAGGCCTGCGGCCAGTGGCCGCGCTCTAGCAGGCCGGCAACTTCTATTTCCCGGATGCAGGATCCGAATCTCATGGCCCGCTCCGTTCGCTCAGATTCTGCTGTCGCAACAGGCGCGCTATCTTGTGCCGCGCCCTAAAGAGCAGCAGGCGAATACTGGCCGATGCCAGGCCTGTAATCTCGGCCATCTCCCGATGTGAGTAGCCCTCCGCGTAGGCAAGCCAAAGCAACTGCCGATCACGAGGACGAAGCAAAGCCATGGCCGGTCCCAGCACGGCTTGGGAATCGGATTGCGCCCCGTCAGACGGCGCGGCAAAAAACTCTTCGGGAATTTCTTCGATTGAGCAGGACTGTGGGCGGCGCCAGTGATCGCGCAACAAATTGGTTGCGATTCGAAACAGATAACGACGCTTTGCAACTTCCCCATCTTCGGGATGCGCCGCGCACAAAAAACGTATGTAACTCTCCTGCATCAGGTCGTCGGCCAACGCAGGATCGCCCGAGACGCGCGCCACGTATGCCCATAACGAGCGCGACGAACGCTCGTAGAAGGCGGCAAATTCCTCACTATCCATGGGCAGGCAGGCGAGCGGTTGAGCTTCGCCTGCGAGCACATTCGGGATGGTGGATTCCCAGCGCATGGGCCGATTTTTCCTCACCGTCTATTGGACCCTTCTGGCGTAACGCCGCACTCACTGCTCTGTTCACGGGCGATCGGTTGTGCTGAAGGGTGGTTCGAATTTGTCGGTTTGCGCAGGGTTATCGGGCATGAGGCCGAGACGGGCGGCCAAAAGCCAGGTGATCCCTGCAGAGATGATAAAGCCAAGGCCGGGCATCAGGATGATCGTTCCGAAGACCAACATGGGAACGTCCATTTCCACACTGGCGTGACGCAGAGACAGCATGCCGATGCCAAGCAGTACCAGGACGATACCGATTTGCAGCGGCGTCAGAACGCGGGCAACTGCGTTTGGTACCCGCTGATTCGGCTCAAAGCTCACTGGGATGGGAGCAGCCTCGAGAAAGCGCCTTCCTGCATCCGTGCCCATGTAGAGAGCCAATTCCTGATTCGACGTGAATTTGTCGATGAGGCGCCCGTGCACTTCACTCTGCAATTTGAAGATGCGTGCCCAGCGACGATTCTCAACAAAGACGCGGATGAGCCAGGTAAGCGCAACCAGAGCGCACACAAATGCCAGCAGGGGCATGACGCCGCTGAGCAAGTCCCCAAACACCGAGCGGCTCTCGCGGCCGCGAAACGCATCTGGCCAGACGGCGCGTTCGAGAGCTTCGTCAGGACCACCGCTCTCATGATTCATGTGGGTAAAGAGGTAGAACTCCGGATTACGAGCGACCTCAGGATGAGTGGTGAGAAACTCGGCCAACTGCGGATTGTTATGGGCTACGTAATCCTGGTTAGCGAGCAAAGATGGGTCGTGCGCCACTACCGTAGTAAGCGTGGGGCTGAGGCGCAGAAGCTTGATGAGTTCAGCCTGCGTCGCAGCCACATCGCGATCGTTTGGGGCTGGCCCGTAAGCAGGGGGTGCGGCGGACGCCGGTGATGCAGACCGCGCTGGAGCAGCTTGACGCGCTGGGTCAGCTGGACGCGCTGGTGCCGCTGGACGCGCTGGTGTCTGTGCATGGCCGGCAGCAAGAGTGGCAGCAATCACGACTGGCAGCACTACAGACCGAAGTAAACAGGATAATGGGCGGTTATGGGTGTACATTTCGATTTTCCTCGATGAGCGTTGGGTTTTCAGCGCCTTCTGCATACACAACGAACAGGGGGTGGTATCGGTTAACAGGTTTTTTCGTGGGCACGAAGTATTGACCGGACTGAACGCGGGGTTAGGTTCTGCGTGAGAGTGCCAAGCGGTCGGAGGTCTGATACGCAATTTAGCGCTGCACTTTAGCTGTCCCATGTTGAACGCGCTCAGGGTTTATCATCGGAGAGGCGCGGGATTGGTTCACTTCCCTGCGCCATTGCCCTTGCGCACACAGTTTGGTGTGTTGCGTGAGGTATCCCACACGAGAAACGGAAAGCGATGCGAGCGAAGACGGCGGTAGTGCTGGGTGCCCAGTGGGGCGATGAGGGCAAGGGCAAGATCGTGGACGTGCTGAGCCAGCGGTTCAGGGCCGTAGCGCGCTATGCGGGCGGACATAACGCCGGACATACGGTTGTGCATGGCGGACAGAAATTTGTGCTGCAACTGATTCCCTGCGGCGTGCTTCGCAAGGGCTGCACCGGCATCATTGGCAACGGAGTTGTCCTCGACCCAGTGGCGTTTCTCAAGGAAGTCGGGAAGCTCCGTGCGCTCGGGGTCGAGGTCGACGGACAGCTTTTTGTATCCAACCGCGCCCAGGTGATTTTGCCCTATCACCGGATGATTGAGCTGGCGTCGGAATACGCTCCCGGGCGGCAGAAGATTGGGACCACAGGTAAGGGTATTGGACCGGCGTATGAGGACAAGATGGCGCGCAGTGGCCTGCGCGTTGTGGATCTGCTGCGGCCGGACCTCTTGAAGACCCACATCGACGAGGCTTGCGCTGAGAAGAACGCAATTGCCCACGCATTATTTGGCACCGATCCGCTCGATCCCGCCCAGATGTACGACGAATACGCGGCGGCGGCCGAGGAGATGCGGCCGTTTGTGGCTGACACGGGGCGGCTGTTGCACGGGATCCTGGCCGATGGCGGTTCGGTCATGTTTGAGGGTGCGCAAGGCACCATGCTGGACATCGATCATGGAACCTACCCTTTTGTGACTTCTTCATCGGCTACCGCAGGCGGAGCTGCCACGGGAACAGGCGTCGGTCCGACGGCGATCGGGACGGTAGTCTCGGTGACCAAGGCCTATGTGACACGGGTGGGAGAAGGGCCTTTTCCAACCGAGATTCACGGAGCTGTGGGCGACCATTTACGGGCGCGCGGTAATGAATATGGGGCCGTAACCGGCCGGCCGAGGCGTTGCGGATGGCTGGATATTCCGCTGCTGCGGTATTCAAACCACGTCAACGGCGCGGAATGGCTGGTCATTACCAAGATGGACGTGATGGATGAGCTAGAAGAGATTCCCATATGCATCGGGTACGAGCTCGATGGCCGGGTGACCGACGAGATTCCCGCCGACGTGCAGGGCCTCGAGAAAATCAAGCCGCGCTATACGACGCTCAAGGGCTGGCGCGCATCGACTGAGGGAATTACGGAATATGAAAAGCTGCCCCTAGCCGCGCAGGAGTATCTGCGCTTCCAGGAGCGGGAGAGTGGGGCGAAGATCGGCATGGTCTCGACGGGGCCTGACCGGGAGCAGACAATGATCTTGCCGGAGTTTGCCGCCGCGCTGGAACGGATTCACGGGTAAACTTGGGCAAGCTTGGCCTGACATTTTTCGATCCGAAGCGGGATTGAACTGGGGCCTTAGCAATTTTTCGATATTCTAGCGAGGCAAGTTCACCATGATCAGCTTCACCGTCCGAATGCGTTTTTCTCCAGAGGATCGGACTGAAATTGGCGAAATTCTGCGGGACCTCACCCAAGCGTCGCGCCAAGAGGCGGGTTGCGTGAGCTACATTCCGCACTGGGTCGAGAGCGATCCTGGAACCGTGGTGATCTACGAGCAGTACAAAGACCACAAAGCAGAGGAAACGCATCGGCAATCTGCGCATTTCACGCGCTATGCGGTTGGCGGTCTTTTTCAAAAGATGCTTGACCGGGTTCGCGAAGATTTGATCGCCGTGCTTTAGCCCTCTTCGGTCTCCGCAACTGTTTAAGTGCCCACAAATGCGGTTAGATTGACCCTCATGCCGATCAGGGTCTAACATCCGTTACGCGTATGTGGACGTCGAAGGCCATCTCGCTCAAGGGATTGATCCGCGCACACGCCATTGTTTTTTCACTATTTATGGTGGCTGCTGTTGCGCCGCTGATCGCAGGTATGCCGCGCGCGGAGCGGCACGAGAATCGCCACGAAATCGACCAACTTGAAGAGGTCTGGCGCGATGCCATCTTGCGCGGCAACACTGCCGCGATGGATAAGCTGCTCGCCGACGATTACATGGCGATTACACCAACCGGCATTCTGCAATCGAAAGAACAGACGCTAGCGAGCCTGCGCACCGGCTCGGTTCACTTCAAGTCGATCGAACTCTCCGATCGCAAAGTGCGCTTCTATGGCACCACCGCGCTGGTGACGTGCCGGGCAGACGTAGGCGCCGCCACGGCGGGCGGCGACATCTCTGGCAGCTACCGCTATACCCGTGTTTATGTGCGGGATGAGCGAGGCACTTGGCGCATCGTGAGCTTTGAGGCCAGCCGGATTCGCGAAGGGGCCGGCCGTAGGCAACAGTGATTTCCCCGATGTAAAACCACCTGGCAACGGGCTGAGCGAAGCCGTTTGACCTGCTTGCCGTCCTCTACAATGGGCCAATGCCTGAACTGCCCGAGGTCGAGACAGTCGCCCGTGGTGTGGACAAACGGGTGCGCGGCGATCGGATCGTCGCTGCCTGGTTCAGTGCGCACCGTGAACCTTTCAAAACGCCGTCGGCACAGCAGGCGGATGGGCTGATTGGGCGAACCTTCCTGGCAATTCATCGCACGGGGAAGCATATCGTTTGCGAATTGGGCGCCGCGAAACGAGCCGAGCACAAACGACGAAAACGCAGGATTGACGAGGCCAGGATTGACGAACCCAGGATTGACGAAGCCAGGATTGACGAGGCCAGGATCGACGAAGCCCGAATTGACGAAGCTAAGGCCGAGGCCGCTCCTGTCGAGCAGCCCGATGCGCAATGGATAGTGCATCTTGGCATGACAGGGAGACTGCTGGTCACGACTCCGGAAGCCCCGGTCGCTGCGCACACTCATGCCCGCTTAAGCCTCGCAAGCGGGCGGGAAGTACGGTTCGTCGATCCGCGGCGGTTTGGACGCCTTGAGTTCCGCGATTTGAGCGCGGGCAAGGGGTTCGCCGGCCCTGGTCTAGAGCCGTTGACGATTGGAAGCAAGGAGTTTGCCGACTTGTTTCACGGGCGCAACCTCGCCATCAAGGCGGCCTTACTGAATCAGACATTGCTGGCGGGGGTGGGCAACATATACGCGGACGAAAGCTTGTTTCGCGCTGGATTGCGTCCGCGACGGCGAACTGGCCGACTGACCAGAGCGGAACTGGAGAGGCTGCGGCTGGCATTACGCGCTGTGCTGGAGCACGCGATTCGGCGGGGTGGGTCGTCGGTTTCAGACTACGTAGATGCGGAGGGGATGCGGGGTTTCTTCCAGTTGGAGCATTGCGTCTACCAGCGCACCGGCGAGCCCTGTCTGCGCTGCAAGACTCCGATACGACGGATTGTGTTGGCAGGAAGAAGCACGCATTACTGTGCGACGTGCCAGCATTGATCTTTAAATCTACTG
The DNA here is from genome assembly GCA_025350325.1 of Acidobacteriaceae bacterium. Taxonomy (GTDB): domain Bacteria; phylum Acidobacteriota; class Terriglobia; order Terriglobales; family Acidobacteriaceae; genus Telmatobacter. Next base: position 2,667 of record JANXYB010000101.1, on the reverse strand, counting down.
TTTTTTGAAGTTTGGGAGCCTCGCGGTACGGGAATGCAGAAAGTGCCTCACATTTCGAACGCTTAAAGCGATGATTCTAATACGTAATCGAAACGGCGCGTCGATTGCTATATGTGAGGGTGCCAGTGATGTACCGGCTGCTGGATAAGTCCGGCCAGCCCGCAAAAATAGCAGACGCTCGGCAAGAGAAACCGCAACAAGCGGCCCTCAAAAGGGAAAACCGGCCGGGAGAGCCTGTAACAGGCGTGGCGGAAACAACCGCCACCCAAATTTGCTGGAGGCCAGTGACCAGCGCAGGGACACAAACGCCACTCCGATGAGAGTGGCGTTTGTGCGTCCAGTGGCTATCATGCCAGTTCTGCGATAAGTTACTTTACGTGTCAGGCCTGTCACCTTGCATACTTGCCAGCCGCTGCGGGACGCTGTACTATCGGAATTGCCTATCGAACGGCTGACGCTAACCACCCGAAATTGGGAAGAGAAAGCTCGCCGCAGGACAAGGATTGTTCGTCGCACACAACGGTCGAAATAGTGTTCGAGCGACGAAAACTCTTATAGGAAACGTAATACCCATTGGGATCAGATGGCAAAGCCGTACCGAATACAAACCATCGGAAAATGCATTTCTTCGGTTTTGGCTTGTCAAGCTTAAGCAATTCCATAGATGTTTAGCCTCGGAGCCGCATCATACTAGGCATTGTTCTCCGCGGGGACCCTGGTGACGATTTAAGTCGCGGGAGCGGGAGAACGCAGGGATGCACTGGGCAAGAAGGGTACCTCACCGTGAAACCGCAGTCCGTTTGCAGGGAACAGTGGTAGGTCGCGTGGACAGTTCCGCGACGCATAAGTTTGTGTCTTCCGTGTAATGAAACAGATTCCAGCCCGAATTTCCGGCTTGATTCGGATGAGCGGCAGGAAAAGGAAACTAGCATCCCAACCGAAATTTCTGAAGCAAGAGTCGTAAATGCTCAAGATAGCAAGCTGCCAGGAAGTGCACGCATGACAATCGAATCACCCCAGCCCCAACCCGAATTGGGGTCAGCCCCGGCCAATGGCCAAGGGCCGTCGCAGGGGCATCGGCGTCGCCGCCGTCGCCGCAAGAATAAGCCGAGCCAGCAGCAGGGGGCGCCTCAGGCACAGCAAGCTCAACCGCAGCCGACAGCACCTCAGCAGGCAGCACCGCAGCAGCAGCAGCTACCCCCGCAACCACTAGCTGCCACTCCCCGGCCCAATCCTCCGCGCCAAAACCAGAATCAAAATCAGGGGCGAAAGAAGAAGAAGTTTTTCCAGAAGGCTTCTGGACCAGCACCGTCACCGGGAAACAGTATTTCCGGTCCCCCGCAGGGTGGTCGGCGTAAGGAAAAGCAGAGAGGTCCGCGGGCTTTTGTCGGTCCCATGGATCACAGCTACCGCATCGTCGACGGAAATCTTGCCGATGGGCCTCCGTCCACGATCCAGATCACGAATGGTCACGGTGGCGGCCACTACAGCAATGGGCACAATGGCCATTATGCCGGCGTGAATCAGGCAGCGCCTTCAATTCCGGTGCGAGAGAACTCTCCGACGCGCATTTTCTGCTTCATCGAAGACCTGTTTTTCCAGGCCAAGATCCAAGAGACCGCGCGCAAGCTGGGCGTCAAGGTGGAATTTGTGAAAGGCGAGAAGGAAACTGTCACTCGCTTGACCGACGGCGCTGAGGCTGATCGGCCGACGCTTGTGGTGTTCGATCTGAACAATTTGAGCGCCAAGCCGATGACGTTGATCCCGAAGTTCAAAGCGAAGCTCAAGAAGGCGACGTCGATCATCGGCTTCCTGAACCATCTGCAGGGGGATTTGAAGATGAAGGCGATCGAGGCTGGCTGCGATACGGTCATGCCGAGGTCTGCCTTTTCGCAGAGTCTGCCAAACCTGCTGCGCCGCTACGGACTCGAAGAAGAAGACGAATACGCACCGCAACCGGTGTAAATCGACATACTTTGACTTGACTTAAAAAGGGCATCCGCCGCGGCGGATGCCCTTTTGTTCAATAGCGCCGCGCTATTTTATCCCGGTGGCCAGGTGAGCTTGCGTCCGCCTAGGAGATGGACGTGCAGATGGTCGACGCTCTGGCCGCCATCCGCGCCGCTGTTGATGACGACGCGATAGCCTTTTGAGAGGGCATGCGTGCGAGCGATCTCCGCAGCCACGCCAAGCAGATGGCCAAGCAAGTTGTGGTGGCTCTTTTCAGCATCGGTTAGAGACGCGATGTGCTCGCGAGGAACTACGAGCACATGCACGGGCGCTTGTGGTGTGATGTCGGCGAAGGCATAGCACTGATCGTCCTGATAGACGGCCTTAGACGGGATGGTTCCGTTGACGACCTGGCAGAAGAGACAACTCATGACGCGTCCTAATTTACGAGACTTGGTTTACAAGACCAGGTTTACAAGTCGAGAGGATGCCGTGGTGTTGTGCGGTTATCCTTCCGATAAGCTATCTTGTGAGAACGATTTGCCCCGTGTGGAATGAGGCATGATTGGTGCGGCTCAGTACCACTGCGAGCCTGTTACGCGAAGGGTCTTTGGCGAAATCTTCATCGGAGACAGCCGTGTGTTTTTGCAGCCATTCGGCTGGTGTGAATTTCTCAAAAGCAGCGGTGAGCTTGGAGTTGATTTCGCTCCAGGCCGC
>JANXYB010000061.1 GCA_025350325.1 Acidobacteriaceae bacterium | reverse complement strand
ATGTAAGCCCAGATTCCAATGCGTCCCGTGAGGGTCTCCGATTGGTTACCGGCGTTGGTATAAATGTCGTAATATGCGCTGAGCAAACTCCAGAAGGCAGCGACAATTGCAAGTGCAGCACAGACCAATCCGATCTTGGCCCTTCTGCTGATAGACCTATCCATCGCGAGCAGAACAGCCTGACCCAACACGAATGCAACGATTGTTGTCTTGCTCAAGCTTCGCAGCAGTGTCATCGCGAGGAAAGCCGTGGGGATCGCCCAACCTCTCTCACCATTGCGCATCAGGTATTGTGCGAGAAAGAATGCAAAAGCGCAGGCCCAACCTATCTGGTTAGGTCCGAGAAAATCCTCGTCGCCGAGTCGAAGATCAGATTGCGCGGGAAGACACCATGCAATGGCGGCCATGGTACAGGTTCCCCAGACGTATCCCCGCATGAGGGCGGCCGATGTCAGCTCGATTGATGCCAAGCGAAGCAGCATGATAACCATTGCGGTGTCGCAGAACATGGCGCACCAATAGGCGGTGGCTGCAGGCAACGAAGCGGTGCTGCTCCAAATCAGGCTGGCACCCGAGAACCCCAGAAAGACAATGACCCAGCGAAAGCTCGTGACCTGCATAAACGAGGCAAATGTGCGCGATGCAGGTCCGAGCGAGTTGAAAGCCACTACACCAAACAAGATGAAATTGACCGCGAGGCTCGCGGCCGCCCCAACTTGCGGTCCAGTACCTACAAAGTGAACAGAGAGCAGCACTGAGAACAGACGGAAAGCAAAAAAGAAACCGACAAGGTACGGCAAAAAGGCGACGTTCCTGACGGCAGCATCGTTCCGTTCGAGAGAGAGCGAAGCGATCATCGCGTTCCTCCCTTGCGCAGCCTGGCCTTGATAATCATGTTGCGCACGTCGCTGGCGATTGCTTGTCCGAGGGCCTTGCGTGGGTCTGCAGCGCCGACGAGATTCCATCGATGCCGAAGAATGGTCTGGCTTGCGGCGCTTGCGACGAAAAATACGAAGAGGAAGAGTGTGAGCAACGCGCGCGGTGGAAATGATTTCTTCTCTGGGATTCCGGGAGCATCGATCACTTTCACGACAGGGATCTCTTTTGCTTCCTGGATGCGCGCCACTTCATATTGCTGCGTGAGCATGTCGTACACAGCTTCGCGAACGCGAACGCGGCGATAGATATCGGTGTAGGGAACAGCGAGTCGTGGAATTTGCCGCAGCGAAGGATAGTCCTCTTCTACCCGAGCGAGCTTTGGACCGTCAGTTTGGGAAATGGTAGCGTCCGGTTGCAGAGGAGCAGATGTGCCGCTCATTTTCTGAAGCTCATGCTGCAACTCGGCCATGCGCGCGCGCGCGACGCGGATGCGAACGTTGCCATCTCCGTAAATCTGCTTGAGAGAATCTACCTCAGATTGTTCTACGATGACTTGCGCTTGCAGCTTTACGGCTGCGTCCACTGTTGCTCGCGTCTGCTCTTTGAGATCGATCGCAGTGTGCGTGCTGGCAAACTCACTCATCTCAAGCTGAGCGCGCTCAAGATCCGCGCCCACTGATTCGAGCCGGTGTTCTATAAACGCGCGCTCCTGGTGCGCAGAAGATGTATTTGTCCGATTCACGATCATGTTTAGTTCGTCGAGATAGCCCTGAGCCAGATCACGTGCTCGACGTGGGTCGGAGTCTTGGACGGTGATCGAGATGACGCCGCTTTTCTTGTCGTCTGCGATGGTGGTGCGATGCGCCAGCGTCTTGGCTGTATCGACACGGTAGCGTTTGTGATAGACGCGCTGCAGTTGAAAGCGATCGATCAAATCGCCGGTCACGGTAGAACTGCGCAGGAAGTCTTCAAAGAGAGGACTCGATGTACGAGTCCCGAGTAATCCGCCGGCGAGGCTGCCGACACTTCCCAGTTCTCCAAGCCCGCGACCCGCGAGAGCGGCAAAGAGCGCCGCGCCTGCGCCTGTATTATCTGGCGGCATGATGCGCGCGGTAGACTCGTAGCGTTTGGGAATTACGAATGCGATTATGAGACTTACGATGAGAGCGACCGCGCAAAACCGAAGCAGGAAGCGACGATGATCCCACAGCACAGACGAATTTACGACCCAGTTGGGTGTAGTCGCCTCTTCAGGGTGCGCTGATCGAATTGAGTCGAGCTGTTCTGCCTGCATTCGAAGAATCCTTGGTCGATTCCGTTGGCCGTGTAGTAGGCTTGATCCCGCTTCTTTGCCCTCGAGCGAAGTTAAAGGCCCGCCAAGGCAGTTGTGATTGCGATGGACGATGCGATTTGCGCGGCGCTGAGCAGATTTCGCCAGAACAAAGAAGCGCCGATGATTTTCTGCGGCACGACCACGACATCGCCGGGTTGCAGATGTGTCGAGAGCACGTCGTGGCTGCACCACTCGCCGCTGCGCCTGCCGACGACAGAGCCGTTGGCGCGGATGACGAAAATCTCCCTGCGGTTGGCTACTCCGGTTGCACCGCCCGCATGCTGCAAGTACCATCCCGCGGTTTTGCCCGGAGCATAAGTGATTGCAGAGGCGTTGTAGACTTGCCCGCTGACTAAGACGAAGCCAGGCTTTTTAGGAATGCGAAGCACGTCGCCTTGGCGTACTTCAATATCGGCTGCCGTTCCGGCCCAGGCGCTGATGTCAGAGGTGATGTGAATGACGAGACGCCCCGTGGCCGGCTGACTGCGCAGACGAGACAGGATCTGCTCTTGCTGCTGCTGGATGAGGAGCATCTGGCCGGATTGATCGGCGGTGCCGATGTTCGATGAGAGGCGCGCCGCCGCTGAACTGGTCTCGATTTGACGAATGAGCTCGACTCTACTTTTTTCCTCGAGATCGCGGACTTGATCACGAACCAAGACGGCTCCGGCGGAGTAGGCCGTCTCGCGAAAGCCGCCGGCTCGGCGCAACATGTCGCTTAAATGTTCTCCATCTTGAAAGCCATAGCTTCCTGGATGCGAGACTTCACCCTCAATCGTGATCGATGCGCCAATGTCGTCCCAGCCGCTGATCTGATGAATCGTGAGAACGTCGCCTGGCTTGAGTTCTGCATCGGCCTTGCTGTCCGCCTTCTGTACGGCATCGCCAATGCGGATATCGCTGCGCTGTCCTTCAACCTTTGTGCCGTTCACAACCCGATAACTCATCAGGTCAGCTCTCTCGAGCAGAGCATCTCGCTTAAACCCGCCCGCCATACGTACGAGTTGCGCGGCTGTCATGCCTTCTGAAAGCGGGTACGAGCCCGGACGTAAGACCTCGCCGCGCACTTCAGTCTTCGGCGCGTCCACTTCGTAACGGCCAAGAATGCGAATGGTGTCGAAGGGCTGCAAAGAGGGATTGGTGTTCCCGATCAGTGCTTCAGGAACATCGAAGTCAATCGTCTGCGCATGCAAATCCGGCGGCACGAGCCGGATTATCTCGCCATGCGATGCGGGTTCCGGGAGAAGGTCCTGATAACTTTGTAAGACGTCGCTGAGGTGCATGCCTTCGCGATAAGGATGGCGGCCGGGGCGCGCCACGTGACCCTCAAGGTAGATCACGTGTTCGCTGTTCGGAGCAATTTGGTCGATATGAATGCGGTCGCCGTCTTTGACTTCGAAAGCCGCGATCGTTGCATTGGCCTTGGCTGGATCGCTCGACGGTGCTAGGGCGATGTTGGTGGTCTCGCGATGCTGATGCGGGTCGATGCGCTCTATCGAGATGTGCCCAAGCGAAGCCGCAACGGTCATTCCGCCTGCGTTATTGAGTAGCTTGGCGAGACTGAATTCATCTTTCAATTCGTAAATTGCCGGGCGTCTGACCGCACCCCACACGGCCACTTGAGGACCTACTGCGGGAACGATCAGCGTGTCGCCAGCCTGAAGCCGATCCTCCGGATCGCGGACGCCATGCAGCAGGAAATCATAAAGATCAATTTTGCCGACGAGCTGTTTGTTACGGTAGTGTTCGAGCATCCGCAGGGAGCCAACCGCAGTAGGGCCGCCTGCCGCATAAAGCACATTAAGTGGCGAAGAGAGCGAGTTGACGTCATAGGCACCGGGACGCTGCACGTCGCCCACTACGTAAATACGAATCGTACGCAGGCGTGAAAGGGAGATGGCAATCTTGACATCGCGGAATTGCCGCTTCAAAGCATTTTGAATTGCCGCCTGTGCGCGCTCAAGCGTAAGGCCGGCAAGCTGAATGTCTCCGGCCTCGGGAAGCGTGATGTGCCCGTCAACTGCGATTACGCGCGACAAGCTTTGCGAAATACCACCCCAAAGGTCAATCGTGATTCCATCACCCGGTCCCAAAATATAGTCGGGGCCGATCGGAACATCGAGCGATTTCTCACGCACGGTGTTGCCGGGTTGGCCGATTGACGCTCTATTGCGAGTTAGAAAGACGTCCGATCCGAATCGCTTGAGGTGTTCCGCGGTATCGGGAATTTGGGAATAGAGGTCACGGAGCGACATCAGATTGTAAGGTGTTGGCTGACGCAGGGTTTGCGGCTCGTCAGTAATGTTGTATTCCGGCTTGGCGTGGTCTTTCTGGTTCCGTCCCGATGCGTCATCACGCGTCGGTAAGCTTTCGTAGGCTGCGGCGGGATCGCCCGGCGTCATCGCGCCCTCCGACGCGCTCTCATTTGGAGTCAACGAGGCGGACGAACCGCGCGCGAGGTGTGAGCCTCGGAGTTGCGACTGCTGAGGATAGGACGAGTCTGAGTCCATGGCGTCGAAGTCGTTCTGCGAATCGCGTTGCAAATCAGCGTCGGAGATGTATCCGCGCGCGCGAAGAAACACTGTGATGTTCTGCCGCACTTCTTTGCTCGCAGTAATCTGGCTGTAGAGCATCTCGTCAGTAACATTGTCGGCCTGAATCTCCGACCCTGGGGGCTGCATCTGCGCAAGCAACGACTTCAACTCGATAGTGATCTGCGGCCTGTCCTGCAGGATCGTGATAATTTGCTCGGCCGATAGCGCGGTATGAGCGGAATGGGTAAATGGGTTGATATCGGTGTCCGTGGATCGTTCATTGGCTTGCGTGCTCGCGGGTGGCGCCGTGGTTCCGTTTTGCGAAGTCTGTGCACGTAGACTCAAAGCGACGATGAGGACAGCAAAATACGCAAGCATCCGCGCCGTTCGAAGGGCAACGCCTGGCGCATCTGTAGCTTTCACCGAAAGTGTCATTGTGTAAGGCCTGTGAGACGACGTTGCCAACGTAGCGATTCGATAGCGAAGCGAAGACCTTCGCTGGCGTGAAATCCCACGCGTAGAAAGGTGAACCTGGTCTGCGCCCAATAGCGATTGAGGCGATGGGCTAACGCTTCACCCGTCTCGCCGCGTGTAACGCGCGGAGGCAGATGGACGGGAAACATCAATCGTCGCTGCGCCGCGGGAACCGTATTTAAATTCCCAGTCAGTTGTGGCCGCAATAACAAATAGAGTTTGCTGCAGGGCGAATCAGAGAGCAATATGCGGCGTCCGTACAATTGAATCCAGAGACGGACACCTGGCGGTAGTTGATCGGACCAGCGTGTTAACGCATAAGGAGCGAACTCGCCGAACATCAGCGTCGTTAGCATTGTTGCTCCGCCGATGGCGATGTCAGCCTGCCATTCGTTGGCGACGATAGCGTCGACGGTGCGCCAGAATTCGACGTCGTCGTGACGGGCGACAACGTGACGCCAGAACTCCAGCACCCAGAAGGCGCGCGTGTGTTCACTGCACATGTGCTTGAAAAGATGAATGGCCTGTTGCACCAGCAAGTCGGCTGGGGAAAGTACCGGCAACATTATGCCTTGAATGTTACGAAGCTGAGCCCGGGCGAGACGATCGCGCTTGCCCTTTGGATTACTGAGAAGATGAAGATCGAGCGCTCGCTCTTTACGTACCTTGTAGATGTCCTTAAGGGTGGTTGTTCCAAAGGCGCCAGCTTTGTATTCCCGCGTGTTACCGCTCATGGCGCAGACTTCATAGCCGAGTTTTGCCAAGGCTTCGTTCGCCTTCGCGGCATCCGAATCTCTTACGAGCAGATCGAGATCAACCTGGCATCGGAGGGCAGTGTTGGGCACCGACTCAGGCCAAAGAGTAATGCCTTTTAGAAGCGCGAAATTTATCTTGCGCTGGCGAAATTCCTCGTTGACGGCGATCGCCTCATTTAGCAATGAAGCTGTGCGCTTACGGTTGTCGTCCAGATTCTGCCAGAGTCGTATCAGTATTTCCCACGGCACACAGTCTTCTACGCCCAGCAATGTGAGCTGATCGAGTAGATAGAGCGCGAGGCCGCTCACATCCAGCCAAAACATGATTTTCTTCCAGTCATGTACTGAGAACTCTTCGAGCTGTACTCGCACGTTTGGTGGGGACTCTGTAAAAGTGGCGATGATTGAGTCTTTTAAACGGCGCGAACGATTTTTATTTCTCATTGCGACATTCACCTGGTTAAATTTGTGCCAAAGACTCAGTGACTGTACATTTCGGGTTCGCCCTGACTACCTGCGGGCGGCAGGTGACGCAGGTAGACGACGATGGACCATATTTCTTCATCACTCAATTTGCCCTTTGATCCGGGCATGCCGGAAGGCCAGATTCCGTTATCAATGACCCATTTCATCTGGCCGTCGGTGTAGGTTTGCACATCGCTTGAAGCCAAAGACGGCACTGGAGGAGACATCGTGTCTGCGAATGGAACTCCGGTATTCTGACCGTCGTTTCCATGGCAAGCAACGCAGTAGTGCGAAAACGCCTCTTTGCCGTCGGCGATGGTCTGGGAGTTCTTAGCGAGGGGGTTCTTCTCAGTTTTGTTGCCAACGAAAACGTGATGTTTTGCGCTCGTCAAGATGCGGCTTTCCTTTGCGCCCGGTTTAGAAGCTTTGCAGCCTTGCAACAAAAGCAGCAAGGTCAACGACGCGATGCGTATAGTGCGCGCCATGATTAATCAACCACGTGAAGAGTCAGCATCATTCTGCCATGTCCCGATCCGCAAAAGACCGAGCAATGACCAATGAAGTAGCCAACTTTATCTGGGGTAAAGTGAACTTCACCGGTTGCTCCCTTGTTCACCTTGAGATCAACTTTTAGTTCGCGAAAGCGGAGCCCATGAGCAACATCACCGGTCTTGAGCACCAGGTCGACCGGTTCGCCCTTTTTAAGTGTGACTTCTGCCGGTTCGAATACATATTTCTTTGCTGTGACCTCAACCCGATGTGGCGCAGCCGGTGTTGCCGCCCGCGGGTTCAGCACGGTCGTGAAGCAGATGATGGTCAACATTGCAGTACTAAAGAGGACTCGTCTCCTGACAGGTCGCTTGTTCGCTCCGCCTTCAGCTTTAGACGGCTTTACGGCAGGAAATTCAATCGAATCCACTAGCCACTCCTCGATGCATCCGGGTATCGTTCAACGATCTTTTTCAAAGTTAGCCAGATGGCGCGGTGCGGGTGTCATACATGTGTCAGCGGATTGTCATGATTTTGTCGCGGGCTAAAAATGCCAGCTAATCGCGGTTGTTTCGCGCGCCTTAGGACGCTATCTAGCGGTGGGTAACCGCATGCTGCGGTCGTTGCAAATTTCTGCGCAGTGACATTCCTGTTACAAAGAGAAGACGACTCCCTGACACCCGACATCTCATTCAGAGCTAGCTTGATGGCATGGGTCAGACCTGCAAAACATTCTTCTGTACATCGAGCCGAGTTATCACGTCACTCGCGCTAGTCGTGGGCTCCCTCGCTGCGGCACACACGGCAATAGCGCAGGATACGCCTCTGATCTCGGGCGGTGTTGGATTCTTCACAATTACAAATGGCGGCCGCACCACCTACATCCCAGTGCTCGCACCGGTGCTTGCAGCGCCCCTCGGCCCGCGCCTGCTCGTTGAGAGCCGCGCCACTATCCTCGACAGCTTTTCACCCAAGAGAGGAGGCCAGTCGGGATACACGAGCAATTCGTTCCTTGGGCTCTCATATCTGCAACTCGACTACCTTGCCAATCCGCATGCAACTGTGGTCGCGGGCGAATTTCTTACACCCTTTGGTACTTATAACGAGCGCCTCTCACCGATCTGGATCGGCAACTTCGTTGATGCTCCGCTCACCTTTGGTCTAGGAACAATGGGAACCGGGTCGAGTGTGGGCGGCATGCTTCGTGGCTCCGCCGTATCCACAGAAAATGTTTCTTTGGACTATGCAGCGTATTACTCGGCCGCGAGTACCAATGAGCAATTCAATGCGGAACGCGCCACAGGGGGAAGAGTAGAAATGTACCTTCCGCAAAAGCGCTTTGAGCTTGGCGCTTCCTATGGACGGGTACTCCAAGGCAGGCACAGCAACTTTGTTGGGATGCACCTATGGTGGCAGCCGGCGGAAAGCCCCTTGAAGTTTCGCGCTGAGTATGCGCATGGGGAGCACTCGTCTGGCTATTGGATGGAAGCGGATTATCGCCTCTCACACTTTGGTGGCACCGAGAGCCCTATCGGCAGGCTTGAGCCTGTGTTTCGCTGGCAGCAGGTCTTCCGCGCTAGTCCCGACTCCACCGACGGCCTGCCTTCGGCAGATACAAACCGTGTTGACTTCGGGCTGGATTATCACCTGCCTCATGAGGTGAGAATCAACACCAGCTACTCCCGCCAACTCTCTTCGTCGGGCAATCGCAATGTATGGCAGACCGGAATTGTATACCGCTTTCTGTTCCCCACATGGAAGGGCAAATGATGAAACATTGGACGCTTCTAACTTTGGGAGTTGTGTATCTTGCCACGCTACCGCTGATCTCGCAAGACAGCAATTCATCGGCGAAACCGCCGGTGAAGCCGCGGGTCACAGTAAGTGCAAATCGAAACGAGTCGCCCGACGGCAATGGCGAACGCAAGTTTCAGCAGAACTGCTCGCGCTGTCATCAGGCACCGGAAGGCTTTCCGCCTCGCATCTCTGGAACCATTGTCAGACACATGCGGGTTCGCGCGTCTCTAAGCGCCCAAGATGAACGCGACATCCTTCGCTTTTTGAATCCTTAAACGCTTTGATAAGACACTGTCACGAATAATGCAAACACTCTCTGCGAGGAAACGACATGAGACTTGCGTCTTTGCGAATAGAACTGATGGCGCTATTAGCGGCTGTACTCACCCTGGCAGCCGCGGGGCAGACGCCTGGTACTGGCGCTGTACGCGGAACGGTCTACGATCCCGCAGGGCTGGCGGTGCAAGGCGCACATGTCGCCGTTACTAACGAATCGACAAACATATCGAGATCTGCCGTAACGACGTCTTCAGGCTCGTTCGCAGTTTCGCTTCTACCGCCGGGATATTACACCCTGACTGTGCTGGAGCCCGGCTTTGAACGAAAGGTCGCTAAATCGGTCGGCGTTGTCGTTAGCGAAACCAGCGTGATCGAGTTCCATCTATCGTTGGCCCGCGTCGGGGTAAGCGTTGAAGTTGCTCCCAACGTTGAGATCGCACAGACCGAAAGCTCTGCACTGGGTCGCGCAGTGGATCAGGAGACTGTCAGAGCGCTTCCACTAGCGAATCGCAATTACACTCAAATCCTGTCTCTGTCTCCTGGTGTCGTCGTCGAGTTGCCTAATGCAGCCGCAATAGGCCGTGGCACGCAGAATGTGACCGCCAACGGAAACAAGACCACAGCCAACAATATTCAATTCAACGGCGTTGATGCCAACAACCTTTCGCAAAACTCTGCCGAAGATGACGGCGAAGAAGTGGGTGTCGCAGCTCCGGCTCCCGATACGATTCAGGAATTCAAAGTGCAGACCGGTAATTTCGATGCGAGTTATGGCCGAGGTACGGGGGCGAATGTCGACGTAGTCAGCAGAACGGGGAGCAATCACCTGCACGGGACCGCGTGGGAGTTCCTGCGTAACGACGTTCTCAATGCCAACAACTTTTTTGCAAAACTCACGCAACAGCCCCGCCCCGTATTGAAGCAGAATCAGTTTGGCGGCGCGTTTGGCGGGCCAATCCTGCGTGATAAGACATTTTTCTTCGGCGCCTACCAAGGACTTCGCTCAAGCAACGGAGAAGGCGGAGAAACTACTGCGACGTTGCCCCAACTCACCGCCGACCGTTCCGCCGCTACGCTCGGTGCGCAGTTCTGCGCGTATCCAACCGCGGCCGGCGGCACTCAAGTTGCATGTGATGGCTCTAACATCAATCCTGTCGCGTTAGCCTTGTTAAACTTCAAGTTCCCGAATGGCAAGTTCGCCATTCCGAGCCCGCAGATACTGCTGCCCAGCTCTGATCCGACACAGATGCCCATCGGCATATCGACTTTCGCCACTCCTGCCACGTACAACGAGGATCAATACACGTTCAACATTGACGAGGTCTTTTCTAACCGCAATCAGGCATCGGGCCGGTTCTTTTATTCGCGCGATCCACTCATCCTGCCATTCTCTCCGAACGCGGCAACTGTTCCGGGCTGGGGGACGAATCAGCTCAACCAGAACACCATGTTTGTTTTGTCAGACACGCACGTCGTCAACTCACGGGTAGTGAACATTGCGCGCTTTGGCTATATGCGGTTCGATGGCATCTCTTCCATCGCGAACCCAATTCTCACTTCGGATATCGGCACAGAATCGCCCACAGGCACGTCGGGTCCTAACGTGGCGGCAACTGGAATTACCATCGATGGGTTGTTCACCATTGGCGACGCCGGCACCCCGGCGCAATGGCAGGTGACGAACAGCTACATATTGCAAGACACAGTCGCCGTTACACGAGGCAACCAAACGTTTCGAGTTGGTGCAGAAGGGAAGCGCCACCAAGTCGATGTCGATGCGCCGTTCTCAGTCGACGGACTTCTCGAAATACAAACATTTGATGATTTCCTGCTGGGTCAAAGCGCTGCGCAGAACGGAAGCCCCAGTGGCAGCAGCAACGTCTCGCTGAGTAACGGCAGTTCCGGGCTATTTCGCAAAGACGAACGCTACATCGACTTCGCGGCCTTCTTTCAAGACGACATCAAAGTCAGGCCCTGGCTCACTGTCAACGCAGGCATGCGCTACGAGATTTTTGGTTCGCCGTCTGATGTGAATGGCCGGCTTGTCACTTTCGATCCCGGCATTGCCAGCCACACCGCTCCCGCTGAAGGTACATTGAGCGGCTTTGTAGTGCCCGCGAACTTCCGCGGTGTTGTGCCGCCCGGCGTCACTCGCTCTTCTATCTCTGGACTCTATCCGACGGATCACACTGATTTTTCACCGCGAGCTGGTTTCAGTCTTCGCGTGGCAAATCATCCAACATTGTTACTTCGCGGTGGTTACGGCCTCTATTTTGACAGGCTCTCCGCCGGCTTGTCTGAGATGCTGTTGGCGCAAGAGCCCTTCTCAACGTTTACCTTCGTCTCCGGGTCATCAAACGCAGCCGCAACGCTACAGCAGCCTTTTGCGCCGGCCCTGCCACCCGATTCCAGTTACCCGGCGTTTTCACCACGCATTCCTGGAGGCGGTCCAAGCATCGCTGCAATCTCTCGAAGGATACGCGACCCGTACACCGAGGAATACAACCTCAACACGCAGATCGCGTTTGCACGCAATTATCTGCTCGAAGTCGGATACGTCGGAACCCGCTCTCTGCACATGGCGGGATGTGTGGAGTTTAACCAGGCGCTGCTCGCGAGCGCGACCAATCCCATCAATGGTGAAACCTCCAATACTGCCGCAAATGTTATTCGGCGCTTGCCTTATGCAGGCATCAGCCCCGGATCATATGTTTGTGGATCTGACTACAACGCTAATTACAACTCGCTTCAAACCAGTCTGACCAAGCGCTTGAGCCGCGGCCTTGAATTTCTCGCAAGCTACACGTGGTCGAGAAATCTTGATCAAACGAGCGGCTCATCGGGCAGTGGGCTATTTGAAACGCATTTCGTCACAAACGATCAGACGAATTTGCGTCAAGCATATGGGCTGACGGATTTCGATCGGACCCATCGCGCTGTGGTTAGCCTTGTGTACAGTCCGCTTGTGAGCCACCAGATGCCGGAATTTCTGCACTACGCCCTGAGTAGTTGGCAAGTATCCGGTGTGATAACCGCGCAAAGCGGAACGCCCATCACGATCCTCGACAATGGCGCTGGCGCCGTTTATGGCAACTTCCCCTTTGAAAATCGGGCACAGCTTTCTGGTGCCGCCAGTCCATCGACGCCTGGCTCTCTTCGCTCCCGCGTACTGGGACGCTATCTGAATGCCGCAGCATTCACCGCAGCGCCCGAGGCTCCTAACGGAACCGGCCCGTCAGACACCGATTTCGGAAACAGTGGTGTTGGGCTAGTACGCGGGCCCGGCCAACGCAACATTGACATGGCCGTTGAACGCTCCTTTCCTATTGCAGAGTCGCAAAGCGTCCATATGCGCGCCGAGTTCTTCAACCTCACCAACACAGCCAACTTCAGTAATCCAAACAGCGACGTCAGTTCAGGGCCGGCTTTTGGCGTTATCTCAGGCACGGCTACAAATCCCCGCATCATCCAGGTTGCATTGAAGTATCAATTCTGAGTTGAATGGTGATGATGAATGACATCGCAAGCAATGGAAAGGGTTGTAGAGGATGAGGGATACTTGATCCTGACGATCAATCAGATCAAAGATGCATTTGCAAGATCGGAGTCAGTCGCGCTTGGCGATCCCATGCTTGCACGACTCAGGTTGCCGCTGCGAGAGACTTTCTACCCACTGGGATTTCCTTTAGAGATTGAAACCAACAGTGGAGAGGTACTCGTCGCGGCTGCGGTGAGCTGGCAAGGCTTTGTGAAACTCTTCGATACGGCGCCGATAAGGCTGCGGATCGCTGTTCGCGAGGGGCATCGTTCCGATTGTCCGCCTGCCCCTCTGTGCCGAGTGCAGCAACATCTCGTCACAAGCATCGCGGATTCTAGAAACCATACCGTGACTGATCTTGCGCAGGGATTCTCGTCTATCTGGCTCACTCAAGGGGCGGTCGCACATCCCAATTACTTGCGCTATTTCTTTCTTGAGTCGACCGCACTGAGCCACCTATCAACGTCCCATACGACCGCTATCCATGCCGCATGCGTTGAGTTTGAGGGCACCGGCATTTTGCTCTGCGGAGATTCGGGAGCAGGCAAATCTTCGCTTGCCTATGCATGCGCGCGCGCTGGGTGGACCTTCGTTACAGACGACGGAAGTTTTGTTGTCAACCATAGAAGGGACCGGCTGGTGGTTGGAAACTGCTACCAGGCGCGCTTTCGTCCTTCCGCGGTCGAATTGTTTTCGGAATTGAATGGCAAGGAAGTCACGCAAAGAGCGCTGGTCGGCAAACCGTCTATCGAGCTCAGTACCGCGCCGTTGTGTAATATCGCAGTTTCTCCAACGTCGCACGTCAACCACATCGTATTTCTCAACCGGTTCCAGGTGAAACGGCAGGAACTGGTGCGCTTCCCAACTGAAGTAGCGAGGTACTCCATGGTGCAGATGCTCTACGGAATGGAGGCAACGCAAAGCATCCAGCGCGGAATGATCGATAGTCTGCTCGAGGGCGGGGCGCTCGAGTTGCGCTATACAGACCTGGATTGGGCAGTGAGCCGACTCAAGCGCCTCGTGGATGAGGGGCGCTAGTGCTCTCGACCGATGACATACGCGCTGATGTAGACTCTCATTTGCGCTTCCGGCTGGCGAAATACTTCAAATCGTTATGGCCGGGCGATCCGCTGAGTGCTGGGTTTTGGATCTTCTTCACTGCGGCTTTGTTTTTTGATTTTGGCTTTGGGCTGTACTTCTTTCTCTTCAATGTCTTCCTGGCAAATCTGCACTTCAACGAAAAGATCATTGGGCTGGTGACGAGCGCGCTTGTTTTAGGTAATGTCGCCGGCACGATTCCAGTGAGCCTTTTGATACAGAAGTTTGGATTGCAGAGGATTCTGCTCGGTTGCTTTATAGCCGCGCCCCTGCTCTCGGTTGCACGCCTACTCGTCTTTTCTATGCAGGCGCAATTGAGCTTGGCATTTTTCACGGGTGTAGCCTTGAGTTGCTGGCCAGTATGTTTCTCGCCGGTCGCCGCAAAGCTGACATCAGAAAATAACCGCGTCTCTGCATTCAGCATCCTGTTTGCCACCGGCATCGGATCCGGAACGATCGCCGGATTAGTTGGCGGATATCTTCCGACGATGATTAAAGCCACGTCTGGCGTAAATCATCTCGCCGACAGCATGCGGCCCGTGTTGTTGCTCGCGTGTGCAGTCGCGATGTGCGGCATATGGCCCATATCGAAATTGCGCCTCGGTAAGACGGAGCGCATCGCGGGGCCTCAGTCGCGACTTATTCATCCAGTTCTTGTCAGGTTCTTGCCGGCGTTCGCACTATGGTGCTTTGTCACCGGCTCGTTCACTCCGTTTGCCGCAGTCTTTCTTCAGCAGCATCTCAAGATGCCGCTCAAGAATGTAGGCCTAATCTTTTCAGGCTCTGAACTTGTTCAATTTGCCGCAGTCTTACTTGCGCCGATGCTTTACAAGCGATTCGGAACAATTGTAGGGATTATGTGCACGCAAATCGCCACGGGTGTCGCGGTATTTGCGCTGGGTCACTCGCAGACGGCTTCAATGGCGGTTTTCTGCTACCTGGCCTACACGGGTGTACAGTACATGAGCGGACCAGGCTTCTACAGCATGCTTATGAGTCGATTGCCAGACGGGGAGCGGAGCAAAGCATCCGCAGTGCAGAACATTACAGGGGCATTGAGCCAGGCTGCCGCCGCCGCGATAACCGGCAGTCTGCTCGTACGCTATGGGTATCCTGCGGTCCTCTCCGGCAACGCAATCGTTGCTTTAGCCGCGGCCTTGCTGCTTGTGATTCTGCTCGGTTCAACTAACAGGCAGGCGCACGCGACTGTCGCTCCTGCTCTGGATGCACACCTAGGGTTCGATCAACGAGAGCAGTGAACGTGGGCCAGCCCCTATGCTTCACCGCATCCATGTGTTGAGATTCGTTCTGTTCCAATTGTGGGTGCATTCATCTAGAACGGTCGCGTGATGACTAAAAAATAGATATAAGATGTTGCTCTGCATTTTGCCCAGCACTGGACTAGACATCTCTTTAAATTCCGTGCACTACCAAGTGAACCTGTAACCGCTGAATCAATTGCGTTTACTGTATTAGACTTAAAGCGGTCCTCGAATGCTCTCAAAGGTTCTCAGGGCGGGGAAGGAACTCCCAAAGATGCGCCTCTGCTTTGGACGGTTGATTGCGGCAATTTTTCTGGCAGCCCCGATGGCGGGTTGGAGCGCAAGTTGTATCACGCAGGCAGAGTTGACGCCCCCAGATCGTAGTGCCCTGGCAGCGGCCGGGGAGCGCCTGTCCGACGCCATAATTCAGCAGGATTTGAAAACTCTGCAGGCGTCGCTGGTGCCTGCCATGTCTTCCTCGTGGGATGGGATTCGCAGTGTGGTTGAGCAGGCGGCACCCCTGGTCAAGGGCGGCCATATGCAAATTCGCAATCTGTACCTGCTCGATGCGACCAGCCTGACGACAGCGACCGATACGCAGTTCTTTTGTTCAAATGCGAACGGGTCAATGACGGTCACAATGAATATGCGTGCACTGCCGCCGGGCCGCTATGCCATCGTGCTGGGCGATGCAGTGTCTGCTCCGCTGGCGGGGCAATTGGGGCTGATTCTAGTGTGGGATGGAAGTGGCTCTGCTGCACAATGGAAGCTCGGCGGCATCTCGGCGCGTCAGGGTATTTTCAATGGCCATGACGGCATCTGGTATTGGACGCGAGCGCGTGAGTTGGCAAAAGAAAATCTGCCGTGGAGCGCGTGGTATTGCTACGAGGCGGCACGTTATCTGCAGATTCCAGTTGAATTTATTTCCTCTCCGAATCTGGAGAAGCTGAATCAGGAACAATCGCAGATCAAAGGTGCTCCGGCGGATGCGTTTCCTTATTCGCTTGCGGACGGATCTCGCAATTGGAAAATCGATGCTATTCATCTGGATGCGTCGCTGCGCGAACCCGATCTCGGTGTCACGTATGAATCGTTGGGCGTGAGTGACCCTGCCGTTGCGCGCACCGAGGCGTTGGCGGTGTTGAGCGCCCTGCTCAAGGCGCAGCGTGGATTGCGGGAAAACTTTCACGGCATGTGGGCCTATGCGTCGAAGGACGGCAAAGTTACCCCCGTGATGGAACTGCCGATGGCGCAAATACCCTGAGGGCAGGGACCAGGAATTCGGGGCAGAGACCGGGGACTAACTTTTAGTCTCCGCATTCGGGTCTGTGTGCCACTCAATTTTCGTGCCTTCCATGCTTGGAAGACCAAAGGAGGAGAAAACCAAGATGTCGATTTTAATTGATTTGCGTTCGGATACAGTGACTCGGCCTACCCCGGATATGCGCGTCGCGATGGCTGCGGCGGAAGTGGGCGACGATGTTTACGGTGAAGACCCCACGGTGAATTTGCTGGAGCGGCGAGCGGCTGAAATGTTTGGCCGCGAGGCTGCGTTGTTTGTGCCCACGGGAACGATGGGAAATCAAATCGGCATTCGCCTGCACACGCAGCCGGGACAGGAAGTAATCTGCGAATCGCGTGCGCACATCCTCGATTGGGAAATGGCCAGCGTCGCAGTTTTTTCGGGCTGCCTGATTCGTGCCGTCCCTACGGTGCGAGGAACATTGACGTGGAGCGACATCGAGCCGGTGATTTACAAGCGCGGTTCGTTCCGGGCCGCGACCGGCCTGATAGAGATTGAGAACACCGCGAACCTGACCGGTGGACGCTGCACGCGGGTTGAAGTCCTCGAAGAGATCTGGCGTGAAGCGAAAGACCGTAAGATTCCATTGCATCTCGATGGCGCGCGCATTTTCAATGCGGCGACTGCGTTAGGCGTCGATGTAAAAACACTCACGCGCGGCTTTGACACGGTCATGTTCTGCTTGTCCAAAGGCCTATGCGCACCCGTCGGTTCGATGCTGGTGGGCTCTGCCGAAGCAATGGAGAGGGCGCGTATTTTCCGCAAGGCATTGGGAGGCGGCATGCGGCAAGTCGGTATCCTTGCTGCGGCCGGTTTGATTGCTCTTGAAAAGATGCCGGCACGCTTGCATGAAGATCATGCGAATGCGAAATTACTCGCCGAAACTCTCTCGAACATCGAAGGCGTTGCGATCGACCTGGACGCGGTTGAGACGAACATCGTAATTTTTAAACTTACCGGGGAAGTGGGCGGCGCTGAATTGGTGACGCGGCTCAAGGCCCGGGGCATTTTCTCGAGCACTTTGGGTCCAAATACGATTCGCTTGGTTACGCACCACGATGTTGATCGCGCAGCGTGCGTCAAAGCCTCTGAAGTGTTGACTGAGGAACTGAGTGTGATGGCGTCGGCCAAGTGAATCACGGGACTTCGATGAAGGATAGTTGTTGGCCCAACGCAACTTTCAAGTGAGATGTATGTTGAACTAGACAACCAGCCGGAAAGAGTGGTTTACTCCGGCAATCATGCATTGCTGAAGGAGTTACGACGGTGAAAAAGATTGCACTGGCACTTTTGCTCGCATTCACGCTGCTTCCTGCGGCCTCTTTTGCGCAGGTCTACGTTCGTGTCGGACCCCCGGCACCTGTATATGAGCGCCGCAGCCCACGTCCGGAACGTGGATATGTCTGGGTCAACGGGTATCACCGCTACGACGACGGACATTACGTGTGGGTTCCGGGCCGCTGGGAGCGTCCGCCTCACGAGCATGCGGTTTGGGTCCGCCATCACTGGGTTCATCGGCGCGGCGGATGGGTGCTGGTTCAAGGCCACTGGCGTTAAAGGGAAGAGGCGGATGCGTCGGTCTGCCCAAAGTGCTGACAAAATTATCTTCGACTGAACATTCGCTCGGCGGATAAGAGGTGGGTGGCACGGCTGAAAAAACCACGTCCTTACAAAACAAGAATTCCTCAACAGGTACCATCAAGCTAAAAGCCGCCATTTAGGCGGCCTTTACCTGTCCAGAAATTTAAATTCAAGAGTGTGCGCAAATTAGCGGCTAATGCCAGACGCCGCAGCGAATCCTGCGGACTGCTCTGCGGGGATTGTAGCCGCAGGCTTAGGACTTGAAAAGGAAGCGTCTTTCGCGTTGATCGCCCCGGAGTAGTCGGGGCCGAGGCCCAGCTTTTTAATCGCGCGTGAATCGGGCATCAACTTTGTCTGCCAGCCCTGATCCGACTGGTATTTCTTCATCGCAGCAGTCGTCGTCGCATCCCACTGTCCTGTCGTATCGCCCGTCATATAGTGTTCGCGGATTAGGGCCTGTTGAATAATCGTGACGCGCTCCGCATCAATGGCCTGCTGCCCGTGAAGACGATGAGTTTTTTTCACCGCATGATGAGCCGACCGCGTATGAGTGGTCGAAGATTTCCGATGTGTCCGCGATGCTAAGGCGGGGCATATAACCGCTGCGGCCATGAGTAGTAACGCCAGGCTTGCTCGGATTGAAGGCATTCTGGATTTCCCTCTGCTTTAGAATTCCCCCGGACGTTTGATGAAGCTTAACCCACCGACCGGGCAAGCGCCACGAAACAGCCTGGATGGTCCCTAATTCAAGGCTACTAAAGTAACGACAACTCACGAAGCCTTCTCCGCGAGATTCGTCCAGGTCTCGCTTGAGGCTCCTCGTTGCCTGGACTATGCAAGCGGCTGATCTGTCGGAGACAGCCGCCCGATGTGCTTTTCACAACGACAACGCCAGGCATCGTAAATGGCTGGCAACTAGAACTACTGCAGCGTTCCGCCTACGTAATTGATGCCAACTTCGGGATGTTTGGGGTCCATGACTTCAAATACCACGTCATCGCCCGTCTTTAGATTGTTGACCGCGGCGTCGTACTGATCTTTGGTGCCCGTCGCGTGTTTGTTGATGCGAAGGATCACAAGGCTGGGCTGAAGTCCTTGCAAGTCGGCAAATGAGCCGGAACGAACATTCTGGATTACCACCCCTGCAATGTGCAGCTTAGAGGCCGTGGCATCCGCCAGCGGGCGGACTGTCATTCCCAGCTTTGCCTCACCGGCATCGCCGCGTTCGTCGGGGGCGGCATCCGGACGAATTGCGCCAAGGTCGAATACCTTGTCACGATCGCCAATGCTGACGGTCGCATCCGACGGCTTGCCGTCGCGCAGCAATCCAAGTCGCACGCTTGACCCCGGTTTGCGGCTGGCAATGTCGGCCACGAGGTCATCACCATCCTTGATCGAACGCCCATCAATGGTGGTTATGATGTCACCTGCCTTGAGGCCACCCTTTTCAGCCGGTCCATTAGGCTGCACTTGTTGTACCAGTACGCCGTTCTTGAATCCGTAAACCCGGTTGACCGCACCCGACAGGCCGGGCCGGAACTGGATGCCGATCGATCCCCGGGTGACCTTGTGACTAGGGCTGATCAGGTCGTTATAGACCGAGACCACTGTGTTCGACGGCATCGCAAAACCGATACCTTGGTAGCCTGCGGATTGGGTAAAAATCGCGGTGTTTACGCCCACCACTTCGCCGTTCATGTTCAGGAGAGGGCCGCCGGAGTTGCCGGGGTTGATGGCCGCATCGGTCTGAATGAAGTGCTGAAACTGTCCCGTTACGCCCGGCTCGATGGTGCGATTCTTCGCGGAAATAATGCCTGCGGTAACTGTCTGCGCCAAGGCAAACGGGCTGCCGATGGCCTCAACCCAGTCGCCCACTTGCGATGTATCCGAGTTGCCCAGTTTCACGGTCGGCAAGGGGGCGCTGACGTCAATCTTGATGACGGCGAGATCGGTGGCCTTGTCGGTGCCAATCACCCGCGCGGGTCGTCCGAGATCCTGGCTGTCGGGGTCGGTCGAGAGTTTGACGTAGATCTTGTCGGCCTTTTCAATAACGTGGTTATTAGTGATGATGTAGCCCTTTGCATCGACGATGAAGCCTGATCCGAGAGACTCGCGCACCTGACCGTCTTCGCCGCCGCCCTCCTGATCGGGCATTTGACCGCCAAAAAACTTATTGAAGAAGTCTTGAAAGTTTCCCTGCCCCTGGCCTTGTCCGCCCGGTGTCTGCTGATCGTCCTCGCCATCAGTTTCGCCGTTCCCGGGTGCTTGAGGGTTGGGCTGAACGCGGCTATGGGGAAAGCGACGAAGCTTGTTGCCGGCTGCCGCTTTGGGCAGTGTCTGCGTGTTGATGTTCACTACCGCCGGGCCCACTTCCTTGGCAATCTTCACAAACTCGTTAGGCGCGATGCTGGAGTTGGCCACCTTTAGGGGGGTAGCATCGGTGCTGTTATTCTGTTTCTCCTGACCGCGAACCCCGTGCGCTGCAAAAGAACCACCCACGATGGCCGCTGAGAGTGTGGCAAGCAAAACAAAAGATGAAGAGAGACGATGCGACCGCATCCGGTCAAAAAGCGAATTCATAGCTTCAATATCCTCGTCGAGTTTCCAGTAGCTACAGCAGTTTCGGAATGGGTGTTGACCCAAAGCACGCACTCAATTGGCTTTTCGATCAAGAAAAAAGTCACCATTCATCAATCTCAAAAAGCCACGTGTATTCCGACACGGCTCTGAGGGCGGCTTGCAATGCTTCATTGATAAGTATAGCGAGTGATCGGGCATCTTCCGCCTGACCAGACCACCGGCGCACCCGGTTGCTAGGGATTTCTTAGGAGTCGGATGCCGCTTGTGACTCAGAAGGTGGTCTGACGGACACGGCATAGGAGCACAATACACAAGAGTTTAGACGCACACGGTCGCAAAGAGTCGCAAATCAGCCGTGCTACCATCCGGCCATGAGTTTTCTCTTCTGGTATCGAACTCAATATCAATCCTCGCATCGAAGCGCAATCATCCTCTCGGTATGGGCAGTTGTTTTAGGAGTAGCTCTCCCTAGGGCGCAGACGCCAGCCGCGACCCCGCCTCCACCCGCACCGCCCAGCATCATGGATCGCCTCAATGCCATGATGGCCGGCGGCAAAAGCGCGTGGACGCCGGAACAACTCGCAACCATGGAGCGACTGCGCGACGCAGCACTTAAGGACCCCTATGCTCTCGATCAACTGCGCCACTTGACGGAGAACAT
Source organism: Acidobacteriaceae bacterium (assembly GCA_025350325.1). GTDB lineage: Bacteria > Acidobacteriota > Terriglobia > Terriglobales > Acidobacteriaceae > Telmatobacter. Next base: position 5,629 of record JANXYB010000061.1, on the reverse strand, counting down.
TGGACCGCGCCTCAGCGGATCGCCACAGGCGCAACACGCTGTGGATTACGTCGCTGCGGAGATGCGTGCTCTGGGTGCGGACGTCACGCTTGAAAAAGCCACAGTCCCGCATTGGGTACGAGGCACAGAATCGGCTGAATTGATTGCATGGCCGGGCTAGGCGCAGGGGACCACTCAGAAGATTGTCCTCACCGCGCTCGGCGGCAGCGTCGCTACTCCGCCCGAGGGGCTCATCGCAGAAGTAATAGTCGTCGACAACTGGAAACAACTGCATGCTCTGCCGCAAGGCGCGGTCAAAGGCAAGATCCTGCTGTTCAATCACGTCTTCGATAAGCAATTGGCAATGCAAGGCAACGGGCTCGACGCCTATGTCGGCGGGGTCGTCTATCGCGGCGCTGGACCGATCGCTGGAGCGGCGGCGGGTGCGGCTGCGGTGCTGGTGCGGTCCGTCGGGGGTGCTGACTATAGGCTGCCTCACACCGGCCTGACGCAGTATGCGCCTGATGTACAGAAAGTGCCGGCCGCAGCAGTCACCGCTGAAGACGCCAACCTCCTGAAAGATTTAGCCAGTCAGGGTCCTGTGAAAATGCGACTGGTCCTCACTCCGCAGACGCTGCCCGATGCACTAAGCTACAACGTGATCGCAGATTGGAAGGGAACCGAGCATCCTGAGCAAGTTGTCGTCGTCTCGGGTCACTTGGATTCGTGGGACCTCGGCACCGGGGCTATCGATGATGGTGCCGGCGTGGTGGTTTCTATGCAGGCGATCCATCTGCTCAAAGGGCTTGGAATTCACCCGAAGCGAACAGTGCGCTTCATCGCCTGGATGAGCGAGGAAGAAGGATCGGAAGGTGCCGCAGCTTACATGATGGATCACAAGGCCGACGCCGCCACTCACATTGGCGCAATTGAGAGCGACCTTGGCGCCGACCATCCAACGGGTATCTACTACTCCGGCAAAGGTGAATTGGGCCAATGGCTGCGGCCGGTCGCGCAAGTGCTCGATCCTATCGGAGCAGAGAGCCTCGTCAGTGCTCCAGATACCGGCGAAGACATAGCAGGGTTAACTGAGAAGGGCGTGCCCAGCTTTGCCCCCGTGCAGGACAGCCGCTTCTACTTCAACTACCACCACACTGCCGCCGACACATTCGACAAGGTCGACCCCATGCACCTGAATGAGAACGCAGCAGTCATGACCGTATTGGCCTATGCGCTAGCGGATTCAGCAGAGCCGGCACCCCGCTAGAAAAAGTTGCAAGGATAAGTCGCTTGGAACGGATTGCAAGGAAGAAGCGCACGTGTGCAAGGGCAGTACTAAAGGACCTTCCGGCGCGACTCTACGATTCGGGTCGCTCGGGTTCCCATTGATCTGAACGACCGCGGTCGAGGCGGTCTTCGCGATTCTCTCGCTCTTCTTGCTCACGGCGCTTCTCTCGTTCTTCGCGCTCTTCGCGACCATCGCTCATAAACTCTCCCGGATAATCCCAGACCCAATTTTAGGATCGATCTAGGGCCAGTGCCATCGTTTCTGCGCCGTGGTCTTGGTCGGCAGCGGGATCAGCGGTTGCGCGTTTTTTTCAGGGGACGGGGGACGGCGACACTAGGGGTCAGCCCAATATCGAGTTCTTGCAGTGACTTCAAGCCGCTTGTAGTCAGGCAGGCTCAACGCGATGGCATGCAGCCCTAGGTGTGGGTTTAAGGGATGGAAGCTGAGCACATATCGATTCGGCAAGTGATTGCTGATCATCGCCAGATTTCGCTCGAGGCTTTTGCTGTCGCCTAACTTGAAATATTCGCCGCCGGTGAGGCGGGCCACGGTTTCAGGAACGTTGCGCTGGAGCCCATCCACCGTGGCAATGGCGGCCATCTTGGCAAATGTGAGTGGGGGCGCTAGCTGGGCCAGGCAATCGTAAGCCTGCACCCACCGATTGTGCGTCCCGTCCGGATCGGGATTTGGGTCTTTTCCCATGCAGCCGTGGGGCGGATTGGGGTAGTGATTCTCAAGACTCAGCAGACCCGAAGGCCTGCCACTCGGCTGGATTGGCAGTTGCCGCGAAGCATAATGCGCCGCTTCCGATCTTCCGGTAGAGTAGCCGACACTGTAGATGATGGTGTTGGTATCGGTGAGGCTGCGAACAGCTTCTTCCACAGTGCTCTCACTCCCGCGATCGAGGGTTTCACTGATCAGCAGAATGGCGCGACGGTAGCCAATGGGCTCCGTTCGCAGCATGTCGACCGCGTACTTGAGGCTGTCAAGAATGGCAGCGCCATTGTCGCCAAGAGGAACGTTGTGGACGGCGTTAGGAGAGTTGCAATGGTCTATGTGGTGCTGGCGCGTGCAATCGGGCCGCAGAGTGCGCAGCGCATCCGCAGCCTTCTCGATATCGGAAGTGAACCCCTGCAGCAGGCTGGGGCAGCTATCGAATGTTACGACCGCGATCTGGGGTGACACATTGCCGACGATCGATGCGAGCATGGGTGCAAGCGGAGGAGCGATAGAGTCGTAATTCTGGAATTGGCGTGCACCCGCTCCGCCAACTTCTACGACTACTACCAGCGCCAAGGGCTCGCCGCCTGTCTCCTGTTCAAGAATGAGTTTCTGCGGAACGCCGTCATCGGTGAGTCGAAAATCTTCGGCCTGCAGCGTATAGACCATTGCGCCTGCCTTGCTGCGTACTAATGCTGGAACCAGCACCACGGAGGTCTGACTGGTGAGGACGGAATCAGGCGCATTCGACGCAGAGGGCGTCTGTGCAACTGGCGGTGACACCTGGCCTAATCCCATATGGGCGTGAAGCCCGAGGATCGACAGCGCCATCAGCGGAATTGTGGAATGCATTTTCATGCGGCCATCCTTTACAGCGCTTGACTCCTGTCAGCTTAGACGTACCCAAGGAAGAGAGAACTGCAGGATCGCCCGGATTTGCTATCGCCCCAGAAAACTTAATGAGTCTATGCGCGACGACGACGGCTGTTAAGAATAGTCAGCCCCATTCCGAGAGATACGCAATCTCTAGTTCGGGTCGGTACGTGCGATAAGAGGGCGTCACGCCTCGTGGGCTGTCGGCACGATCGGCTGCGGCACTAACTCAGTGATGGCGATGCCAACAAGGATCAGCAACGCCCCCGCGGCGGGTCGCAAGCCCAGCCGCTCGCCCGTGAAAACGAATGAAGTGATCCATGCAAACACTGGCTCTAACGTCAACAGCAAAGCTGTGTGCGTCGATGGCAAGATGGATTGCGCCCAGCTCTGGATTGAGAATGCAGCGGCAGTCGCCAATGCCGCAGCTATCAAGAGAGCAATCCCAAGGCGCGGCGTCCAGTGCACGTGCGGATGTTCAATAAGGGGCAAACTCACCGCCATTATGATCGCGCAGAAGCCGACCTGCAACAGTGCCAGCGGCTGAAAGGGAATGCGCGGAGACACATGACCGAGAGCAATGCAGTGAAATGCGAATCCGACAGCGCAGCCTAGTGTGAGCAGATCGCCGATGTTCATTGACGTCAGATCGGGCAACACGCTGGCCACTCTGCCCATCATGGGATTCGCAGCCTGTCGAGTGGCTGGAGCCGTCAACAGCAGGATCCCGATGAACGCCAGCGCTGCACCGAGAAACACATTCCAGCGAGGCGATCTGGATCCCGGCAGGCGCAGGCCGGGAATAGTCGAAAACAGCGGAACCAGCACAACCACAAGGCCCGTGATGAATGCCGACTTTGAAGGAGTGGTGCGCGCCAGTCCCGTGGTCTGAAACTGATATCCGGCGGCAAGGCACAGGCCGACCAGTGCGCCTGCAGCTAATTGATCGCGGCGGATTGTGTGCCACGAGCGATGGTACGCGGCCGTCAGCAGCAGGAATGCCAGCGTCATGCGGATGAGGTTGAAAGCTGCAGGAGTCGAATCGACGAGCGCGCCCTTGATGAGCACAAACGTCGATCCCCACACCGCGACAACGAACACCATGAGCAGGTTAGCGCGCAGCTTCATCTTTTGGCATTATGCCAGCAGGCGCGCGCGACGCGAGGCATTTACCGAGCCTTTGTTGCGCCTGGGCTCAGCTTGTTGTGGCCGCCGACATAGGTCTCTAAGACCTTCGCTCCAAGAATAAAGCGTGCAGGAATGGTGTAGAGATCGACATTGACCACAATGAAGTCGGCATCGTAGCCGGGCAAGAGTTTGCCTTTGCGGTTCTCGGCGAATTCTGCGTAAGCCGAGCCCTGCGTATATGCATAGAGTGCCTGTCCGCGCGTGAGCTTGTTTTCAGGAAAGTAACTTTTCGTGCCTTGTTCATTCATGCGCGTCACCGCCGCATACAGTCCGCGAAAGGGTGTTATCGGCTCCACAGGATAGTCAGTCCCAAAAGCGAGCGGAACGCCCGCATCGAGAAACGTCTTCCACGCGTAAGAGTATGCGGCGCGCTTGGGACCGAGCCTGTCCATCGCCCAATTCATGTCGGTGAGCAAATGATTTGGCTGCATCGAGGCGATCACTCCAAGCTTCGCAAACTTCTGGATGTCGGCGGGATCGACGACTTGGGCGTGCTCTATGCGATTGCGGGCCGTCTTCGAAACACCGGGCTGCGCATAGGCCTCGAGAGCCATCGCTGCTGCCTTGTCTCCGATGGCGTGAAAGCCCAGTTGAAAGCCCGCCTTCGCCCGCGCCAAAGCCATCGCGTTGAGTTGCGGCTGCGTGTATTGCGGCAGGCCCGTGTTGGCGGCATCATCGGCGAAGGGCGCCTTCATCGCTGCGGTGTGCGAGCCGAGCGAGCCGTCCATGAAGCCTTTAAGCATTCCGGTGTGCAGCAGCGGATCGTTGAGGTCGTGGTGGGACCGTTCTTCTTTCAACTGCTTGAGTGAATTGTTGAAAGGCAGCCACTCTGTAATGCGCAGGTTGAGTTTGCCTTCTTTCTCCATATCCTCAAAAGTCAAGAAGTCGTCCCACGCACTAAAGTCCTGAACGCTCGTAACGCCGTGCGCGAGCGCATCGTTGATGGCGAGCACGTCGCCTTTCCGGCGTTCTTCGTGACTTGGCGGCGGGATCACTTTGTAGATCGTTTTTTGCGCCGACTCGCGCACAATTCCCGTAGGGTCGCCATGCGCGTCGAGGTCGATGGCTCCTCCCTGCGGTGCCTGAGTCTTGCCGGTGATTCCAGCGGCGGCGAGCGCGGCGGAATTTGCAATCGCGATATGGCCGTCGATGCGATCGAGGAAGGTTGGATGGTCTCCGGTCACCCTGTCGAGATCATGGCGCGTGGGCAAAACTTTTTCGGCCCAGAGTGTGTGATCCCAGTTGCCGCCGGTAAGCCAGTGACCGGGTGGTGAAGCTTTGGCTGCGGCTTCAATCTTCGCCAGCATCTCCGGCAGGGATCTCACGCCTGTCAGGTCCACATTCAACTTGGTGCGCCCCGCTCCGCCTAGGTGCGTATGCGCATCATTGAATCCCGGAAAAATAAACGCTGTACCCTTCTCTTTACTCAAATCGCGTAGAGTCGTCGTCGGGCCGGCGAGACGCTTGATCTCTTCGCGTGTGCCTACTGCTAGAATCTTTCCGCCACCCACCGCCATGGCCTGCACGATCTGCGGTTTGTCCGCAGCAAATCCTGCACCGGTGTAAATGGTGCCGTTGAAG